>CASBQH010000236.1 GCA_949127695.1 Synechococcales cyanobacterium PMM_0073 | reverse complement strand
GGCCGCGATGATAACGCTTGGCGCTACAGAGTTGACCTAAATGGCGACGGTAAAGCGGATGGGCCAGAAGACGGCTGGGCAGTCTATTCAATCATCTTCCAGACGCCGCCGCCCAACGCTACTGGCAATGACTCACTACGGAATGCTCAAACACCGGGCTGGCAGAGTCGGGCGAGCAAGCTGTTTATTCGCAATGCGTCCCTGAGCAACACCAACCAAACCACCAACGTTTGTCAGCGCAACGTTGTGGCGGGCGGCACCGAACGCCAAACCCAAGAAGCAGGCTGGTTTGTCGATCAGCGCGACACCACCAAAATCCGCAAAAACTTCCAGGTGGATGCCTACGTCGTGCCCAACAACCCGAGCGGCACTGTGGCAACCCTGGAGTTTCAGCAAGATCGCGAAGCTACACGCGGCTTTAAGTGGGCAGCCTGGTTCCGCAACGATCTAGAAATTTTCCCTGGCCCACAGTTTAACTGGAACGGGGCGATGCACAGCGAAGGCAACATCATTGTCGGCGGTGGCAATAGCTTCCGGGGATTTTTGGTGAGTTCGCCAGAATCCTGCATCAACGATAAAGCGGCCTCAGATATCACGACCCGGTGGATTGAACCTACCGCGAAAACGCCTGACTACCCTGGTTTTAGAGGTCGCTTCATCACGGGTACGGTCAGAGATGACAACTTCAACGGCACTCCTAGCTTTGACCTAATGGTGGGTGGAGCCCGCAGAGAAAACCAGGGCATGCCCGCAGCCAGCGATTCTATTAACAATAATCCTGGCAACTTGACCCCCACTGACTTTGCGTTAGATCCAGTGGCGCTGCAAACTCAGGGGCTAACGCTGCCGCGCAACCCTGCCATTAAGCCTGCGACCAATATTGACGGCGGCTGGGCGAACAGGGACTTTAACAGTCAGGGCAATGGCCGCTTAGTTAACATCACAGAGAACACCACTCCTAACCTAGACGACACCTTCCGCGCCGACAACCGCTGGGGGCCGAGGCCAACTTGGGGGCCAGATGCCCTGCCCATTGGCGTCACCGACAAAGCTACCGCTGGAACAGCAGCAACCGCTAAAATTGGTGAGCCGATTTTGGGCGTAGCGCTGCTGACAGGCAGTGATCCAGCTCCTGGCGTAGATAGCGACACTGTAGGGCTAGATGGCTACTGGGAGCGTCGCGCCAGAATTGACGGACTGCGGCTGGTTGTGGGGCAGCGCCTAGAGCTGGGCGATCCGGCGGGCTGGGGTGGCCCTGGCAGCGCTCAAGGCAACCTGCGGATTAGCAATGATTTTGAGCCGCTGATGCCTTGGCCGGGTAACTGTACCTCTGGCGATCGCTATAACGAAGAGCGCCAGCGCAAGACGCTTTGGGACAACTTGGCTTCGGTGCAGGCGACGGCGGTTTACCACAACTCCGCCGACAAAACGGCGGCAGCGCGTGACTTCCCAGATGCCTGCCTGGTGACAACCGTGCATCCCGGCACGCCCACCACGCTCGACCGCAGCGCTACGTTTGAAAACTTAGCCTTTGGCTTGCCCGCTGACACTATTCCGGGCTACACCGACCGACCCAGCCCTGCTGTGATCAGCGACTTTTTGCGCGGACGCGGCACAAACGGCTGGGAGTTTGAGATTCCAACTGCATCTGAGTTTAGCAACGTCAACAGTAATACCATGAAGGCGCTCCGCAACCTGGCCAACTATGCGGGCGATCCGAAGGGTGGCGCGCCTTCCTTCCGCCCAAATCAAGAGCTGGGCAGTCGAGGCAACGTGCATCCCTATCCGTCTATGGCGATGTGGGGAGACTATTCAATGCTGCGGCAGGTCTTTAAGCTGCTAGATGGCGGCACCAGCTATGACCTCCTCAGCCCTGCTGACAAAACTACTCTGCATACCGCAGCCTGCACCATGGGGATGCTGGCCTACAACCTTGACTATCTGGAGAAATTTAGCGTTCAAACTGCTCCTGATACAGATAAGCCGAGTCTTATTCCCTTCTTGGGCGTTACAGATCGGACGCTAGCAGGCAGCAACACTCTTACGGTGACGCGAGCGCTGGTAGCAACTAATCCGGGCTACGCATCTGGATTGAGAGGCCAGATGCGGGTAATCGACCATATTGCTAAAGGGTTGCTGAATACGACTGCCACTGATGCAGTCAACTCGGTTTCATTCCAGGCGATTCCCCTGGCTCAACGCCCGCCTGCGACCTTTGTGGCCAGTCTGGCTGATCTAACCCCTGCGCCGTTGGGCAAAAACCCCACGGGCATGAACTTCATGGTCTGGGATCCTACCAAATCTAACAACCCTGAAACCTACGTGCGCCTGCTAGAGCGCTGGCGCGATGAGGTGGGCAACCATACGCTGCTCTCAGCCGCCCAGAAAGAGACAATGCGGCTGTCGCTGAATCAAAGCATTGCGCTGGCTCAGCTGATTATTGCTAAGGAGCAAGTCGCTCGCGACCGCACCTGGGGCTTCTGGGGGCAATATGGCGCTACCGTTGAAGAGAGCGAGGATGCCTACAGCTTCGCACCCCTCGGAAACTGCGGTGTTCCAAATCCTGAT
>CASBQH010000235.1 GCA_949127695.1 Synechococcales cyanobacterium PMM_0073 | reverse complement strand
GTACGCGCCTGCACTCGCTGTTCCAGCTTGGCGTTGAGGGCGGAGATCTTGCGCTCTGCCTGCTTGCGTCGCTGGATATCTTGCTCTAGATCACCGTTGAGCTGGTAGACCTGCTGGTAAAGATTACGCTGATGGATCGCCACCGCAATCGGATGACTGAGCGCCTGAGCCAGCCCAATATCGGCCTCGCTCCAGGAATGTGCCTGCCCACGCTTCAGCTCGCGCCAGGTTTCAAACGAGCGTCGGGGCAGCTGCTGGCGCGGATCTGCTGCATCAATTCGCCCCGCCCAAATCCGCTCGGTAGTAATTTCCGGGCGAAAAACGCTGAGATAGCCCAAAATCTGCTGGCGGTATTCCAGCTGCACAATCAGCAGACCGCGAATTTCGGCATTCAGCAGCGTCAGCACCAAATCAGATGGCATGACGGCGCGGTACAGATCGGCAATTGCCCAGACAGTGCCAGAGCCGGGGCTGCGCTCTTCGAGATCCAGCCAGGTCTGCCAGTAAGGATGCCGTTCTAGCGGGGAGTTAATCGGGGCTTCAGCTTGCCAAGTGAGCGGCAGCTGCGGCTCACTGCCGACGGCAAATAGCAGGTGACTGCCGTTTGATTTGAAATAGAGCCGCCCGCCGCAGCCCTGAAGTGCTGCAATTGTTTGCTCTAGCGCCTGCTGAAACTGCATTTCGGGCTGATGCAGCAGCGCCGTAATCTGGTTGACGGTGGCTTCTTGCGCCGCCATCTGCCGGGTGTGAGCCAACAGATGAGCCTGGGCGATTGCAATCGAAACTTGGTCAGCCACTAGCTGAATCACTTGCAGCTCCTGTTCGCTGATCGGGCGCGGGGTGCTGTGGTGAGAGACCAGCAAACCCCAGAGCCGTTCGCTATCTAGAATGGGCACCACTAGCGAAGCCTGCACCCCCATTGCGGTGAGATAGTCGATATGGCAAGGATCAACCGGACGAAATTTTAGCTCTGGCGTGATTTGGCTGCCGTTGCCAATCATTGGGCTAGCGCCAATCTGCTGGAGCTTCACATCGACAATCGAACGCAGCCGCTGGGTGAGAAACAGCTCGCGCGCGGCTACCGGAATATCTTCAGCCGGGAAGTTATGTCCAAGTAACTGGGGAAGCCGCTGCTGCTGGATCGATTCGGCTACGACTTCGCCACTCTGATCGGGGTGAAACTGATAGATTTTGACCCGATCGGTATTCAAAAACTGTCGGACTTCTGTGACGGTAATCGCCAGTATTTCGGATAGCTCCAGAGACTGCCGGATACGATACGTCATCCGATGCAGCAGCAGCGCAAAAGACTCGGGCTGACTCTCGGTAGAGCTAGCGATGCGACTGCGGCTAGAGCGATCAAATGGCATGGGCAGGCAAGGTGAAAAATACGTGAATCAAGCAGGAATTAAGCAGGAATTAAGCAGGAATCAAGCCTATAGGCTTCAGCTGTTCTCGCTGGAGTTCGGATAAAACTTGATGCAGGATTTCACTCTGCGGTGCTGATTTGGCGATCAGCGCATCTGCGCCAGCGTTGAGCGCGTTTTGGAGCGTGGCCGCATCCGTATGAGCCGTCAAAAACAGCACGGGCAGATGCTGCCAGTTAAGCGAATTTCGCAGGGTGCGGCAGAGATCAATGCCGCTATAGGCTGGCATTTCGACATCCAAGATCAGCAAATCGGGCGCAGCCTGCTGAAGCGTTTGCCAAAACTGCTGGGGTTGCTCTACGCGGGTAAATTGCAGTCCCCAGGTTTCGAGCAGCGCTTGCAGGCTGTCTAGCATCAGCGAGTCATCATCTACCATCAGCACATGGGCGGGAGCAGCGGTTGGGCGCAGAGGCTTTAGAAAAGCTAGCAGCTGATCGGGTGCGAGTCTGGGCAAAACGGCTCTCACCTCGGCCTGTGCCAGCCTGACGCGCAGTTCTAGACTGAGCTGATCGGCACAGACGAACACGGGAATTGGCGGAATCTGCTGGGTCAGGCTGGCAATTTTAGCCAGATCTCGGCTGGAGAGCTGCGAGAGCGATAGTTTAATCACGGCAATTTGCAGTTCAGAACTATCTGGATGAGACGCAGTATAGGAAATTAGCTGATCGAGTGAGGTAATCTGAGGAAGAACATGCGGATACCGCGCCATTAGCTCTGCGATAAATTGTGCGGATTGATTGGGGGTATTGCTAGCGTGATCATCTAGAATCACTAAGGCAAGATTAGCGTAAGGTAAACTGCCAACGACCGGGAGAACCGGATGTAAAAGCGCATTTAGCTGATCGAGCTGATCGACCAAAACGGCCAACTCTTCTGGATTTGGCAGCTGTTCTGCTCTAAAAAAATTCTCTAGCCGCAGCGCCAGCTCTGAGCCTTGAGGCTGGCCAAATAGCCCCAAAGCCCCCACCAGCTTATGGGCTGCCATCTGAACCTGCTGCCATGCCGGAGCGGCTCCAGCCTCTAGCTCGGCCACTGCGGTCGCCAAAATTTGCAGATGAGCCAGATTCCGGGGCACATATTTCTGCCAAATATCTTGCAAAGCGGCCTGAATCTGGGTGTTCTGCTGGGCTGGCTGACTGGCGGGCTGGGAAGTCTTGCGAGGTGAAGCTTTGAGCCGATAGCCAATGCCATAGACGGTTTCAATAAAATTGGCGGGCGCTCCAACCTGCTTTAGCTTTTGTCGAATCCCCTTCACATGCGCCGTAATCGTATCTTCAGTCGGGGTTTCTTCCAAATTCCAAAGATGCTCCAGAATGGCGCTGCGAGTAAAAACCTGCCGGGGATTCCGCAGAAATAGCTCCAGCAGGCGGTATTCTTTAGGCGTGAGATTTAGCGTTTGGTCACTGTAGGTCGCCTGACAGGCCGCTGGATCAACTTGCAGCTGATTCCATTCTAAAAGCGGCACCACAGGTGAACTGCCGCGCCGCAGCAAAACTCGCATTCGAGCCAGCAGCTCTGGCAGTTCAAACGGTTTTACCATATAGTCATCTGCTCCGGCATCCAGTCCGGCAATGCGGTCGGTGCTAGAATTGCGTCCGGTCAGCAGCAGCACTGGGGTTTGATAGCGAGATTCTCGGATTTGCCGACAGAGGCTGATGCCATCTAGCTTTGGCAGCATCACATCTAGCAAAATTAGATCATAGGCAAAGGACTCAATGAACTGCCAGCCCAGCTCACCGTCTACGGCC
This sequence comes from Synechococcales cyanobacterium PMM_0073, assembly GCA_949127695.1. Lineage (GTDB taxonomy): Bacteria > Cyanobacteriota > Cyanobacteriia > Elainellales > Elainellaceae > Elainella. Next base: position 618 of record CASBQH010000235.1, on the reverse strand, counting down.
ACATCCACCGCATAGTTCTCTTTGGCTAGAACGGTTTCTAGTGATCTAGAAATATATTCATCATCTTCAACTAATAAAACTCGCATATCTCGCTTGTTCTCCAGAATCTAAGCTGGCATGTTCTACTGCGTCATAGAGATTTACTGGGGAGATCGATAGAAAATAACTAGGAGCATAAACCTCTATCTATTAAGAATTATCGAGGTTGATTAGGAATTTTATAGATGAAGCAACAATTTGTAATTTTTCTGTGATTCTTTGGGTCAAGCATGTCACTGGTTAGCAAGGCGCTTGACCCAAAGGTTGATGGGCTAAAGCTAAACAACTACCCGCTTGCGCGTTTCGCGGTCGCCCACTTTTTGGAACACGCCAAACTCGACCTGCTCTTCGTCCAGCTCTGGATCAATGCCTGCAAACACATCGCGGAATATCGTGCGGCAGCCATGCCAGAGATGACCAAAGAACCAGAGCAACGCCCAGCAGGTATGCGAAAAGGCAAACCAGCCGCGCGTACTGGTGCGGAAGATCCCGTCCGAATGCAGCGTCTCTTGATCAAACTCAAAGGGTTCGCCCAGCTGCGCCAGCCGCGCATATTTTTTCACCAGCGTCGGCTCAGAG
>CASBQH010000234.1 GCA_949127695.1 Synechococcales cyanobacterium PMM_0073 | reverse complement strand
TAAAGGGCGCTGATCCCAATCGTCTGGATGACCCAATCACCCGCGATCCTCACGATCAGCTGCCGCGCTAATTATGCTGCTGCACCTCGGCACATTTCAGCTCGATATTGATAGTCAGCAGCGTTCGGTCTGGCATAGCCTTGTGCCGCAGACGCGAGTAGTTTGCGCGGTGCTGTTCGTGTTTGCCACAGCGCTGACTCCAAACGGACACTGGTGGACTTGGGCGCTCTATGCCACTGGGCTACTGGGGCTAATTGGCTGGAGTCATGTGACGCTGCCCGTGCTGCTGAAGCGGGTGGCGGTGGAATCTACGTTCATCAGCGTCGTGCTGCTAGGGACGCTGTTTCAAACCAGCGGCACGGTGCTCTGGCGCTGGGAGTTTTTGCAAATTACTACAGGCGGCCTGCTGGTGTTGGGCAGCGTCACGGCCAAAGCCCTGCTGTCTTTGCTGATGATGAATCTGCTGGTTCTGACAACTTCGGTGCCAGCGCTGCTGAACGCAATGGTGGCGCTGCGGATGCCGTCTTTGCTGGTGGCAATTTTTGCCTCAATGTATCGCTATATTGCCTTGCTGGTTGAGGAATTTACGACGATGCGGCGGGCGGCGGCTTCGCGCAACTCATCTCAGAACCCTCGCAGGCAGCGGCTCGTAATTGGCAACATAATGGGCTGCCTGTTTTTGCGTACCTATGAGCGCGGCGAGCGGGTGCATCAGGCCATGCTGTCACGCGGATATCGCGGCTTGCCGCCGGTCGCCGAACTGCCTCAGCCGCGCCGCCGCGATCTGCTGGCTGTGAGTTTGCTGCTGCTCTGGCTGCTGGCTGGGCAGGTGATCTATCTGCGCTGAATTCTAGATTTTTTCGACTGCCTTAATTTCCACCATGCACCATAATCCAATCAGCATCACGGCACTCGGCTACTGCTACCCTGACGGCACGGCAGCGCTGCACAACATTAACCTGTCAATTCAGGCCAGCGAACGAGTGGCGCTAGTGGGCGCAAATGGCTCTGGCAAATCGACACTGCTGCTACATTTCAACGGTATTTTGCTGCCCCAAACGGGCGAAATAGTTGTAGGCGAGCAGCCGGTGGTTGCCGCCAATTTGCAGGCGATCCGCAACTTTGTTGGGGTAGTGTTCCAGAACCCAGATGACCAGCTGTTTATGCCGACGGTTTGGGAAGATGTGACTTTCGGGCCGATGAACCAGGGGCTATCCGGGGAGGCGCTGACGCATCGGGCAGGACATGCGATGGCGGCGGTAGATTTGGATCTAGCGCGCTACGGCAACCGGATGGCTGGAAATTTGTCGGGCGGCGAGAAAAAGCGGGTGGCGATTGCCGGGGTGCTGGCGATGCAGCCGCAGGTGCTGGTGCTGGATGAGCCTTCGGCGCAGCTTGATCCCCGCTCGCGGCGGCAGTTAATTGAGCTGCTGCGGCACTTGCCTTTGACTCAAGTGATCGCCACGCATGATCTAGATTTGGCGCTGGAGCTATGCAGCCGCACGGTGGTGCTAAGCCGAGGCCAGATTGTCTATGACGGCGCAACCGAAGCGGTGATGAACGATGCGGCCTTTTTAGAGCAGCACGCGCTGGAAATGCCGCTCTGCTATAGCCGCCCTTACTGCCTGCTGGAGCATCGTCCGGCTGAACGTCCCCACCCGGCTAGCCTGCCGCATTTTTAGCGAACTTGCTAGGATATGAAAGCCATTGCTACCGGCTTTTGTATGAATATTTTGACGAAACTGCTGCCGCATCAGCCGCCCCGGATCAACCGCAACCGGCGCGGGATTGAGCTGAAATCACCGCCAGAGCTAGAAATCATGCGGCGGGCTTCAGCCATCGTGGCGACTGTATTAAAAGAAATCTCTGAGCAGGTGCAGCCAGGAATGACGACGGCGGATCTAGATGCGCTGGCCGAGCGGCGGATTCGGGAAATGGGCGCAACGCCGAGCTTCAAGAACTATCACGGCTTTCCGGCCTCAATTTGCGCCAGCCTCAACGACGAAGTGGTGCATGGGATTCCCAGCCGCAAGAAAACCATCCGGCGCGGCGACGTGCTGAAGGTGGATACCGGCGCTTACTACGAAGGCTTTCACGGCGACTCCTGCATCACAATTGCGGTGGGCGAAGTGACTCCGGCGGCGGCGAAGCTGATTCGGGTGGCGGAAGAGGCGCTGTACAAGGGGATTGAGCAGGTGAAGGCTGGCCGAATGCTGATGGATATTGCCGGCGCAGTCCAGGATCACACCGAGGCCAACGGCTTCAAAATTGTCGAAGAATTTACCGGGCATGGCGTCGGGCGCAACCTGCATGAGGAGCCTGCCGTGTTTAACTTCCGCACGCATGAGCTGCCAAACGTGCGGCTCAAAGCCGGGATGACGCTGGCGATTGAGCCAATTCTGAACGCGGGCAGCCGCATGACGCGGACATTATCCGACCGCTGGACGGTAGTGACGGTAGATCGAGCGCTGTCGGCACAGTTTGAGCATACGGTGCTAGTAACCGAAGAGGGCTACGAGATTTTGACCGACCGTTCGCGGCTTTAGGTTTGGGCAAAAGCCAGTCAAAGCAGCGCGCCTACTGACCTTCTAGGCGGCGCTGCCATTCGGCGTCAATTTTGTCTGCCTGCTGTAGCTCCTGCTCGCTCAAGTCTCGATCAGTGCTATAGGCCAAATCATCGGCATCAATCACCGTAGCTGCGGCAAACTGACGGGCATAGTCGAGCTTTTGCTGCGTGGTTTCATCGGCCTGGTTGAGCGCCACAGCCCAAGACTGACGCTGCTCGTTGCGCGCTCCAACTTTACGGTTGCGCTGCTGCACCCAGAAGTAGCGAACCAGCGGAATGCCAAGAAACCCAGTGCCATAGCCCAAGAGCAGCCAGTAGATGCTGGCTGCAAAGCCCACCAGTCCGCCTAGCTCTTGCGCCAGGGAGCCATCGCCCAAGAGTCCGCCCAAGACCAGCGCCCCCACCAAGTTTGCGCCGCCCAAGCCAATTGCCACCAGAATTTGCCCTGTGCCCGCCTGACTAAACTTCCAGGCAGTTTCTTTGAGATAAGCTGCCACGGCCTGAGTTTTGGTCTGATTGGCGCTGACCTGAAGCTCTGGGAAATGATAGATAATTTGGCCATCTGGGCTGACTTCAGGCCGGCCATTAAAGCGGCTAAGCACCGGCAGCATCTGGTCATCTAAGGTTTGATGAACGCCCACATCGTCCAGATAGGGCACAATCTGCTCGGCAATGACGGCTCCGTCATGGTTGCGGATGATGCTGCCAATACTCTGCCAGCGGCGCTCTTCTAGGTCGGCGTTGGGGTCGCCGTCTCCAAACAGAAACGAGAAAATCGCTTCTAGAAAGTTCATCTCCGGCGGCTCAGACTGGCCACGAGCTTTGCCGCGACTGCGCGATCGGGGCGAGTTTGAGCTGGAATAGCGATTGCGGCTGTAGTAATTGGGCGTGAAAAAGAAAAACCAGTTGCCGCCGCCCCAGTCGCCGCCAATCGAGCCGCCGCCCCAGTCGCTGTTGCTGTCTCCGTCTCGGCTGCTGCTGAGGGCAATCAGAATAATCGTGATCGCAATCAAGATCAGCGCCAGTGAAGCAATTAAGTAAATCCCAAAAGAAATCCGGATGAGGTAAAACAGCAGCCCCCAGACTTTCGCCCAGCGTTCTTGCCAGCGCAGCTTCCAGTCTTTGTTGCGTAAGATGCTGCGAAAATTCGGCGGGAACTGGTAGGCAATTTCGCCAGACTCAGAAACCTGGAGATGGCCGCCTGCTTCAGAGGCAAGCGCCAGCAAGTCACGTTCGGCATACTTGACATCTAGCCCAGCTTGGGCGGCGACATCTCCTGGCGTCACCCGATAGCCTAGCTTTTCAACGGCCTGCATTAGCGCAGGTTTGGCCGTCATATTCATGCCCCAAAATCCTTGAAATTTCTTACCTATCCCCAGTATAGGTTTCAGTATAGGTTTCTGATTTTGGAACGTCTGGATCATTTCTTCCAGGCAGGCTGCTCAAAAAAATTGGGGAAACCGGGCGCGATGCCTTGATTTCCCCAGACCCTGCGTAAACTGCTGCCCTGACAGCTGAGAGTTACGTTCCTAGATTCACATTCACGGTTAAGGTCGAAACATCGAGGAGTGCTGATGCACAAGCCTTATAGTGCCGCCTGACCCAAACCAGCGCAGTGATATGCCAAACAGCAAAGGCGTGATAGTTTGGGGCAAACCCTGTGATCTGACCCCCGCTGATCTTTTTACAGCGTCAGCGACTGAGCGTTAGTTTCAATTAGCTTGGCCAAGCTCTTGAGGAACGAGGCCGCATCCGCGCCGTAGATAATCCGGTGGTCGCAGGTGAGGTTGACTTGCATCTGGCTGCGGATGCCAAACAGGCCGTCGCCTGTGGCCACCATCTGCGGACGGCTAGCTCCAACCGCCAGAATCGCTCCCTGACCGGGCGGCAGGATGGCGTCAAATCGATCGACGCCAAACATGCCCAGATTGGAGATAGTGAAGCCGCCGCTGCTGTATTCATCTGGCTGAAGCTGCTTGCTGCGGGCTCGGTTGACCAGATCTTTCCAGCTGCGGGAGAGCGAATAGATATCGAGCTGGTCAGCCCCTTGCAGCACGGGCGTAATTAGCCCGCCATCTTCCATCGCCACGGCCACCGCCACGTTGATGCTGGAGCGATAGTTGATGCCCTGCTCGCTGTAGAAGGCGTTGACAATGGGGTGCTTTTGCAAGGTGAGCGCCACGGCTTTGGCTAGCAATGCCGTCATGGTGACGCCCTTGGGCTTAATTTGCTTGTAGAGCCGGTCGAGTTCGTCGGTGGTAATGCTGTAGCCGACTCGGAAAACCGGCACCTGGAGGCTAAGGTTCATGTTGCGAACCACGGCCTGCTGCAAGCTGTTGAGTGCCACCACCTGACCGGGCTGAGCCGCCGCCGGAGCC
>CASBQH010000233.1 GCA_949127695.1 Synechococcales cyanobacterium PMM_0073 | reverse complement strand
ATTTCTTCGAGCGGCTGAACCTGAGGCTGAATCAACTCAGCTAGCAGTTGTCCCACGGCTTCTGCCGCAGGATAGCCATAGAGTTTCTGGGCACCTCGATTCCAGGTCAGTATGGCTCCCTGTAGATCAGTGCTAATGATCGCATCTTCTGAAGATTCAACAATCGCCGCTAGGCGCGATAACGCTAGTTCAGCCTGCTGTTTGGCCAGCCGAATTTCGGCCTCTTTCAGCTCGCGAGCGACCGCCGGAACTAAGCGCTTGATCTGGCTTTTTAGCAGGTAATCACTAGCCCCTGCCCGGATGATCTCGACAGCCAAATCTTCATTCATCTGTGCAGACAGCAAAATGAAAGGCAAATCAGGCTGAGCCGCTTGCCCAATCTTCAGTGCATCTAGGGGGCTGAAGCCAAAGAGTTGATCGGCGCAGATCACAATATTCCACTGCTGCTGTAGAGCTAGCTGTAGCGTAATCACGCTGTCAACAAGCTGATACCCAGGCGCGTAGCCGCCGAGATATAGCTCTTGTAAAATAATTTGAATTTCAATCTCAGAGCTGCCGATCAATAGAACTTGTAGAGGAGTATTCATGGCCTCACAGATGATTAGTCAATGATTTACAGGCTGGGTTCCTGCTACGAACTGGCCAGCATTAAACAGCAGTCTACTGGCCGCGATAGTTTGTCTAAAAAGAGTCTGTATGCCTGCTAGGCTAGATGCGAAAGGTGCAAAAAATGGGCAAGCTATGATTAGCGATCAATCAATTGGACTTAGCTAGGCTGGTGACTATTGCCAAAAAATCTTGGTCAGAAAAATTTGTAATATTCAGAAAATTTGTAGCAACGCTGGGCGATGCGCTGGTCTGCTGCCACTCAGACTATCAGACTAGATGCCCGACTTTTTCACCTTTGGATCTTACGATTGACCGTAAACTCCTGATTGCTTATAGCTGGGTGCAGTTTAGGATGTAAGTATTTAGGCTTAAACAGCATTTAGGCTCAAATAGCCAAACCTATGCTATTATGCTCCATTTTTAATTCTTCGGGCTCAGACCTGACTTACTCTGGTTTGAGCAAAACCACTGGGTTGCATCCACCTCGATTTCACTAGGCTAAAGTCATGTCAGCTCCTGTCAATAAAGCGGAATCTTCCAAACTCTCTGAATCAGTCAAGCCATCGGTTAAGCAGAAACTGGTCAAGCATTTTGGTTCTAGCGCCCTAGATCAAATCATGCTGTATTTGGCGTTTAGCGCCATGCATACGGGCGGACATCGGCATGGGGCTTTCCTGGATGCTGCTGCAACTGCTGCCAAATGCGCCATCTACATCACCTACATGGAAGAAGGACAGAATTTACGGCTGACCGGGCAGCTCCATCACATTGAACCGAAGCGCGTCAAAACCGTGGTCGAAGAAGTGGAGCAGGCGCTGACTGAGGGCAAGCTGCTGAAGATGCTGGGAGCGCAAGAGCCGAGCTATCTGATTCAGTTGCCGTATCTCTGGCTAGCGCAATATCCTTGGCAGGTGGGGCAGTCGCGGGTGCTGGGGGGCAGCTTAACCAAGCTCGAACAGCAGCAAGTTGAGGCCAAGCTGCCAGATGCTCTGCTCAACTCCCTGCCAGACGCGCAGTTGCTCAATAGCATTCAGTTTATGGACTTACTGGAGCTACTGCACAGCCGCTCTCAGTCCGAAAACCCTGACGAACGCCAGCCGGGGCTGAGTGAGGCAATGGCTGATCATATTAAGCGGCGGCTGATTCACTCTGGCACGGTGACGCGGATTGAGTCACCCTGGGCTAGCTCGTTCTATGCGCTCACCCGCACCGCCTATTCGCCCGCTGATGCCAAAGAGCGCGCCTACACGGTGGTTGAAGATACGGCTCGGCATTACAGCCTGATGCGCGACTGGGCTGAGCGTCAGCCCCATACCCTCCGCATTCTCGAAGAGCTAAATATTCCCACTCAGCAACTGCCGCAAGCCTTACAGGAACTAGACGCATTAATCAGCACTTGGGCAAATCGCTACCATCAGGCCGATGGCGAAGCCTTCCGGCTACAAATGGCCGCAGGAGCTGAATAGAGGCCAATCACAGTTGGTTACAGCTGCTTTACAGCTGCCGACTGGCAGAAGCTGAGCGCCGCAGCCGATTTAAAATGCGAGTCGAGAGTTCGATAGGCTGAACTGGTTTGAAAATTAGGTCATCCGCGCCTGCGGCAAAAATTCGCCGCTCAGTCTGGAGATCCATCTGTAGGTTAGCCTGGGCGGTTAAAAAGATCACGGGCAGCCAGTCCCACTTCAGGTCAGCGCGCAGGGTTTGGCAAAGTTGAATGCCGCCAGTTTCGGGCGTATCCATATCCATATCCACAATCAGCAGATCAACGCGAGTTGAATCGAGCAGATCCCAGAGCTGAGCTGGATCACTCAAGCGGGTGAGTTGGATTGAGGGATCTAAATCGGTTTCTAGGTTTTTTGCAATGAGCGGATCATCCTGAATGATCAGGATCTTAAATGCTTTGGGCGTTGAATTGAGCCGCGTTAATGCCGCTTGCAGCTGCGCGGGTAAGACTGGCTTTGGCAAAAACAAACTGCCGCCTGCCTGCACCGCCTCAATTCTGGCTTGAGTGGTAGACTGCTCAGACAAGAACAGAATCGGGACGAGCGGCGGCGCTTTTAGTAACTCCAACAGCTCTTGCGCTTGGCCATCTTGCTTCAGATCAGCAAAGTCAATCAGGGCAACCTGAGGCCGAAGCTGCTGGCATAGCGTCATGGCGGCGGCAGCAGT
>CASBQH010000232.1 GCA_949127695.1 Synechococcales cyanobacterium PMM_0073 | reverse complement strand
GTTGGCGACGGTGAGCTGAAACCCGCCGAGTGAGCTGAGCGTCACTATATTTAATGAATCATTCTCGTCGAGCTGATGGCGGTTGGGGTAAACATGATTCAATAAATAAGTATTAGCCGATGCGCCTGCATAAAGGCCAATATCGCCCGGATAGTTCAGCGGATTATAGCCTGCATCTTCCAGACATTCCCAGGCACATTCTAAAAGCAGTCTTTGCTGCGGATCGAGCAGGCTGGCTTCTTTGGGGCTGTAGCCAAAAAAATCGGCATCAAAAGCGGCCACGTCGCAGTCGAGAATCGGGCTAGCTTTGACATAGTTGGGGTTTTGCAGCAGGGCTGGATCAACGCCTGAAGCCAGAATCTCAGCATCGCTAAACCAGGAAATAGACTCTACGCCCGCACAGAGGTTTTGCCAAAATTGCGGAATCGAATTGGCTCCCGGAAACCGACAGCTCATGCCCACTACAGCAATATCAGCAGTTTCTGGGCGGCTGCGTCGCTTGGGTTTAATCACTGGCTCAGCCTGAGTCAAATATCGTGCCAAAGCCGCAATCGTCGGATACTGAAACAGCGTCACGGCAGAGATAGATGGCTCTAGCTGCTGCAACTGCTGCAATGCCTGCATCAGCAAGAGCGAATTTCCGCCTAGCTCAAAAAAGTTATCTTCAACCCCCACCGTCGAGAGCCGCAAGACTTCACGCCAGATCTGGGCAATCTGCTGCTGGAGCTGATTTTGGGGCAGATGCTGAGCCGAAGCAGTTGCCATAACGGCCTCCACCTGCTGCACCCTAGCCGCAAACTCGCCTGTCGCAAATCGCTGCCCCAGCTGGGTTCGCTGAATTTTGCCCAAGTTCGTCTTCGGAATTTCGGCGGGCTCGACTGGAATCACATAGCTCGGCGTAATCCCAATTTGGCTGACCACCTGCCGCCGGATTGCTTTAATTAAATTTGGGTTGATAGCTGGATCTCTAGACGGCGCAAAAAACACTGCTAGCCGCTCGCTGCCGCCTTCCTGCACCGCACAAGCCGCCGTAAACGCAGCCGCCACGCCCGCCAATTCCTCCACCGCCGACTCAATCTCGTGGCTGTAGTAATTCACGCCGTTGAGAATGATTACCTCTTTTTGGCGACCCGTAATCGTCAGGCTCCCGGCCTGAATCAGCCCCAAATCGCCCGTATCAAACCAGCCGTCTTCTGTAAAGACTGCCGCAGCCAAATCAGGCCGCTGATAATAGCCCTGCATCACCGTCTGCCCCGCCACCTGAAGCCGCCCTTCTGCACCCAGCGGCATGAGCTGATTCGTCTCATCCACAATCCGCACCGCCACGCCTGGAATCGGTTGCCCCACGTTCACCGACTGCGACTGCCGCGAAAAATCATGAGCATGGACAATCCCCGAACCGGTTTCCGACATGCCGTAGCCGGGACTCACCACTTCGCCCAAGCCCTGGTCAGCCAGCAATTCCAAAAACCGCTGCGTCGTTTTGCCCACCACTGCCTCTGCCCCATTCCCCATCCAGCGCAGACAGCTCAAATCCCAGGCTTGCTGCCGCACCGCCGCCGCCCGATCGACAATTAGCCCATAGGCAAAATTCGGTGCCCAACTATGCGTCACCCGATGCTGATCCAGCCAGTCCAGCCAGCGCAGCGGCTCTTGCAGCACCCGCGCATTCTCCGCCTGAATCTGCTCACAGCCAACATAAACCTGCGTTAAGTGAAACATCACCAAGCTGGCCACATGCTCCAGCGGCATCCAGTTGAGGCTGATTGAATCCGGGGTAAAATGGTTCACCTTCGCCATGCCATAAGCCACCGTCAGCAGATTGCGCCCGCTCAGCATCACGCCTTTGGGAGTTCCCGTACTGCCCGAAGTAAACAGCAGCAGCGCCAGATCGTCAGGATGAGCGCGGTAGAACGGGTAGGAAGCTCCTCCCAAATCCTCCTTAAAAAGGAGCACTTTGAGAAACTCAGAAAGCGGCTGAACGGGTTCGGTTCCCCCTTTTTTAAGGGGGGCTAGGGGGGATCTCATCAGCCGCAGTCTCAGCCCAGTTCGCTGACAGTAGGCTTGCAGCATCGGCTGCATTTCAGGCTCGCTCAGCAGCACAGGTTCACCCAGCATTTGCGCGGCCTGGTGCAGCAGCATCGTTTTGCTGTTGTCTGTCTCGTAGTCTGGCGCAACGGCAATCGGCACAGGCAGAAAGCCGCCGAGCAAACAGCCCCAAAAGGCGGTGAGGAAATTGCGGTTGGCTGAGAAGTGCAGAATCACCGGATCTTGAGGCTGCAATCCGGCAGCTTTGAGCTGGCTCCAGACTATTGTGGCGTCACGTAGCAGCGCTGCATAGGTCTGAGTGGTGGGCTGGCTATCGGCTGTTGCCTCTAGATAGCGGATTCCGGCAGTGCCAGCCGCCGCTTGGCAGAGCAGTTCTGGTAAGGTAATAGACTCGATCAAGCCTTGCGGCAGGGCTTCCCCTGTCAAGATTGATTGCGGCATTTCTTGCATAATCCTCACCAGACTCCTCACCAGTTCGACAGACCAATCCGGCGTTCCCCTTGCGGTAAAATACAGCAGAATTAGGGATTTAGCCATGTCTGCTTAAGGATATCAAGGTTCACAGCCGTATTTGCGTCAGGTTATGGAGATAGTCAAGCTACAGATTTCTGATGAGACGCTGCGCGACGGCGAGCAGCAGGTTGGCGTGTTCTTTGAGGCCGCCACCAAGCAACATCTGGCAGGGCTAATTGCCCAAACTGGCGTCCATCAAATTGCCCTGATGCCCTCTGTCCATGCCACCGAGGAGCATCTGGTCAAAACGCTGGTGCGCTCAGGGCTTGGCCACCAAATCACGGCTTCGACCATGATGCGGCGGCAGCTGATTGATCAAGCCAAAGCCTGCGGTGTGGATCAAATCATTCTGTTTCATGCGGTTTCAGATCGGCTGCTGTTTCTGCGCGACCGCAGCCTGCGCCGCGATCCACAATATTCTGGCAAAACTGTAGATGATCAGATTCCGAGTGCCGTACTCGACCAAGTTCGTCAAAATATGCTAAAAACCGTGCTGAAGCATCTGCGCTATGCGGCTCGGCTCGGCCTCAAGATTTGCTTCGCCGCCGAAGATGCTAGCCGTGCTGACTTTGATTTTTTGGTGGAATGTATCCGCCAGTTTCGGCCTTATCTGGAGCAGTTTTTGCTCTGCGATACCGTCGGCTGCCTCACGCCCGAAAAAACCTATATCTGGATTCACGACCTGCTCGAATGCGCTGATCAAGCGCCGCTCTCCGTGCATTTCCACAACGACATGGGGCTGGCGCTAGAAAACACGATTCAGGCGGTGCGAGCGGGCGCGACAGGCATTTCGGGCACCTTTAGCGGCATTGGCGAGCGGGCGGGTAATGTAGCGCTGGAGCAGGCGCTGAATGGGCTGCGGCTACGGCTTGGCTGGGAAGTTGCAGGCATCGACTACGACGCGCTAGAGCAGGTCACAGCCTATCTGCATCAGCTCCGAGTATACGCTGCGCCGCCCTATTCGGCTCAGGCGCTGCGCTGCGAGACGGGTATCCATGTCAACTCAATTCTGCGCGACCGTCAAAGCTACTCAATTTTTCCGCAGGCTGAACCGGAAATCTGGTTTGGCAAATGCAGCGGAGCTAGCAACTTTCAGTATCTATTTGAACGCCATCTGCAACGCTCGCTCAGCCGTGACCAATATGAGCAGCTGCGCTCGACGATTAAGATTCTTTCGATTCAGCAGCAGCGCTCGTTTTCGCATCAGGAAGTGATCGAAATGCTGGAGCATGGCATCTTGGCAGCAGATCTGGGGGTAGGCAATGATCAAGATTAAAAGTCTATCTGAGAACTGTTGTCATGCCCAGAGGTAGATCTAGAGCTAGTTTGAGAGGTTAACTCAATTTGAGCAGGCATTCCTTTACAATGGGACTGAGCTAATTTCAGCCCCATTGCCCCACCCAACCCCAGAGAGATCTATGCC
>CASBQH010000231.1 GCA_949127695.1 Synechococcales cyanobacterium PMM_0073 | reverse complement strand
GTTGATAGAGATCCTCACTCTGCGCTGCCTGCCACTGGCTGCGTTCAGCGATATGAAAAATTGCTTCCATGCTTGCGTTCTATTGCGCCCTATTTAACGCGCCCTATTTAACGCGCCCTATTTAACGCGCTCTGTTTAGAGCGGCCTAGTCCTCTACTTCCATCTGCGCTACGATGATCGCACAAAACGCGAAGGCGGTCACAATCGGCATGGGTGACTGCGCCAAATAGCTTAACCCGGCGGCAAAAACTGCCAGCAGCGTGGCCACGGTTGCCCAGAGGCGCTCATCCTGGCTCAGCCCTCTTTCGGCCTTGATTTGACGCAGCGCCTGAGTCGGAACGGGCAGCGGCATCACGGCATTGGGCGGAAATGCCCAGTAGGCATTTTTTTGCGGCACAAACAGCTCTGTCCAACCGTTGTCTTGGCACCAGTCTTCAATCCAGGTCTGAGAGTAATGATTCATCGGAGAGCGCAATTCAACAAAAGCGAGGTTTAGACTCAGCCAGATTGGCAAGTCTGCTGAACTTATTTGCAGGCTAACAGACCCGACTAGCGCTCAGGCCGCCTGAGAAATCAAAGTTTACCTAGTGGGGCAGTTCAATTAAGTTGAATTAAGATCTGAGCCATTGATCGGCAATCTCGCTCAATATTTTGTCAAGATTGCCTCTAGGCTGGCTTTATCTAGAGCCGACGAAAAAGCATGAATCCTCAGTCTCGCAAAGATCTGTTTGTTTGCCTCGGCATTTGGCTGGCGCTAGAGGTAATCTGCTTCGGCATTTTGCCCGCAATGGGGCTGACCCAACCGCGCAGCAGCCTCCAGAGCTGGTTTTGGATCAGTCTGCTGCTGGGAATTGGCGGCGCTGTCTTGATCGCGCTCAGCAGTCAGCTGGCCGAGTTTTTGCAGGCTGAGCCGTCAATCTTGCCTCAGCCGCAGTTACGCTCGGCGGCAGTGCGGCTGGTGAGCTGGCTAGGGCTATTTGGGATTGGCTTCCCACTGTTTGTGATCAGCCTTCAGGTCTTTCATCAACTGTTTGGGCTGCTGAAAGCCTGAGTCTAGTTGGACAGCAAAAAAGGCGGATACAAAACCTCCGCCTTTTTTGCTGCAATGCTATCAGGTCAGCTGGCTGTCTTATTTAGCTGCGGCTTTGATGCAGGCTTCAACCAGCGGCAGCACCTGGTCAACATCTTTCCAGCCCAGAATTTCCGTCACTTTCTTCTCTAGATTTTTGTAAGTTCTAAAGAACTCGGCAATTTCTTCGAGGCGGTGCGGGGCAATATCTTTGAGCGACTGCACTTCGGTATAGCGCGGATCTTTGGCAGGCACGCAGAGGATTTTTTCATCTCGGTCGCCGCCGTCAATCATTTCCAACATGCCAATCGGTCGAGCCGCAATCACGCAGCCGGGAAAAGTCGGCTGATCCATCATCACCATGCCGTCTAGCGGATCGCCATCGTCGGCCAGCGTGTTGGGGATAAACCCGTAGTCGTAAGGATATTGCACCGAGGCCGAGAGCACGCGATCCAGCGCCATCGCCTGCAAATCTTTGTCAAACTCGTATTTGTTCTTGCTGCCAGCAGGAATTTCGATCAGCACGTTGAGCAACCCCGGCTTGGGCTGGGGGGGAATCTGCGACAAGTCCACAGCGTTTCTCCAAATTAATCAGGACATTGGGGCAACCGCCCCCTAGCATTCTACGGGAAGTCGGAGCTTGTTCAGGCTGATTCTTTTGCTCAGGCTCAGTCTAACGTTCCATCGGCAATGCGGCGGGAGGGAGGCTGGTCGGAACCTGCCAGCTGGGCTGAGGGCTGGGCGTAGAAGAGAAGTAGGCGACAGCCCAAAGCGGGAAGGCCAAGGTTAGCAGCGCCATGCTAGTGCCGAATAGGTTAGTCAGAAGGTTAGTTGAGAGGTTGGTTGAGAGGTTAGTTGAAAGGTTGGTTGAGTTGGAGCGCTTGGGTATGGCGCTCACTCGACTGCTGGGTTCCATGTTTGAGTGCAAATTTAGATGAGGTCTGGTAGAGAAACTGCGCTGTGATATGGAAAGCTACAGGTTACTTCTATTCTAAAGGGCTTTCACCGGCCCTAGCATCCGCAAAAACTCTAGAGGGAGGCCATCTGTATCGGCAATGAAGGCCACTTCATAGACTGAGCTGCCAATCATCTGCTGGGTTGGCTCCAGCAAAACCTTCAGCGGCTCGCCTGCCTGCTGAAACTGCGCGCTGAGCTGAGCCAGCCAGTCTGGCAGATCGGCAACTTGGTCGCTCAGATCAAACGACAGGTGATAGTAGCCCGTGTAATGTTCGTCGGTAAAAGCATCCGCTGCCGGACGCGGTTCAGGCACCTGTAGAAGCTCAATCCTGCCGCCCAAGCCTTCCATCCAGCAGGCTAGCGTGATCCCGGCGGTAAACTGCTCGCTGACTTGAAAACCGAGCTGCTGATAAAACGCCATAGCTCGGTGAATATTCGCAGTCCGGATCGAGGCGTGATGCATCTGAACTCACTTAAATCCTGCGGATCCAGTCTACTCAAACAGCCGAAAGTAAGGGTAACGAACCGGCGCACCTGGCTCTTTTTCTAGATCAAAGTTGATCACGTCCCAGCAGGGCTCTTCAACTGGGTCTGGGCTAAACTCAACCGGTAGCCCATAAAGCCGGGGCTTGGATGATTCACTCTGACCACGCCAGGGCGTACTGCGCTCCAAATACGTGCTAATCAAGTCTCTGTAGCGCTGGGCAAT
Organism: Synechococcales cyanobacterium PMM_0073; assembly: GCA_949127695.1. Classification (GTDB taxonomy): domain Bacteria; phylum Cyanobacteriota; class Cyanobacteriia; order Elainellales; family Elainellaceae; genus Elainella. Next base: position 946 of record CASBQH010000231.1, on the reverse strand, counting down.
CACCACGCGGGTGGCGCGATAGCCTTGCGTGTAGAGCCGATCCAGCGCCTCGTGAATCTCAAATCGAATCCCGTCGGGATGCGTATGCTGCCGATACCACTCATCCTGCCAGCGTCGCCAGTGCCGCCCTGACTGGAGGTGCAGCAGTTCGCCAGTTTTGGGATCGGCCTCAAAAGCGCCGTGACGCTGACAGAGATAGGTATCGGTGAGGGTGAGTGCCGGAATGATCTGGCGACAGTGCGGACACTGAATCTCAGGCCCAAAAATCGGATACTGTAGAGCAGGATTCATCATGATGCAGCTAGCATGGGCGTCCTCAGCCAGTTCTCTAATCCAAGTTTCTGAGCCAGGTTTGAGCGTTCCACTAGAAGTTTTGCGACTGGAGTTTCTAATAAACTTATTATACTCCCAGCATCTGGGCTAATTCCCTAGCGACTTGGCTCCAGCCTAAATTAATCAGCTAGCTAATTCTAGAGCGGAACGATGAATCATCCTCAAATCTCCAGTTTGTTTCCCAACTGCCCGCCGCCTGATCTGTCTCAGGCGGCTTTTGTGGCGGCCAACGCCACTGTAATTGGGCGGGTAACTATTGGGGCAGGAGCCAGCATTTGGTACAACGCGGTGCTGCGGGGAGATATCGAGGAGATTCGGCTAGGAATCTGCACCAACGTCCAGGATGGGGCAATTCTGCATAGCGATCCGGGGCAGCCGACGGTGCTGGCTGACTATGTGACGGTGGGGCATCGAGCTGTGGTTCACAGCGCCCAGATTGAGCAGGGCTGCTTAATTGGAATTGGGGCAATTGTGCTGGATCAAGTCCGGGTGGGGGCAGGCAGCATTGTGGGCGCAGGTGCTGTCGTCACCAAAGATTTGCCAGAGCGGTCATTGGCCATGGGCGTTCCTGCCAAGCTGATTCGGCAGCTGTCAGAGGCAGAGGCAGATCAGC
>CASBQH010000230.1 GCA_949127695.1 Synechococcales cyanobacterium PMM_0073 | reverse complement strand
GTTCCTGCCAGGTCAGCGGGATTTGGGCGAGCGACAGCAGCGAAAATTCGTTATAGCCCGTGGCCTGCATCCCTTGCTCAATCGCCTCCACCACCTGCTCCGGCTCCACGTCTCTCGCCGGACGAGTCAGCATTCCGGGCTGACAAAACCGACAGCCGCGCGTGCAGCCCCGCCGAATCTCGATTGTCAGTCGATCATGCACCGTTTCTACATAGGGAACCAGCCCAATTGAGTAGGCGGGAATCGGCGTAGCGACTCGACGCAGGATTCGAGCGGGGACATTTGGGCGATTTGGCTGCACCGAGCCATCCGGCAGCAGGTCATAAAACTGCGGCACATAGACACCGGGCACCTGCGCCAAATCCAGCAGCAGCGCCTCGCGCTCTAGTCCGGCGGCTTTGCCTTCTTCCAGCACCAAGCCAATTTCAGGCAGCAGCTCTTCACCGTCCCCCAAGGCAATAAAGTCAAAGAACTCGGCGTAAGGCTCTGGGTTGGAGGTGGCTGTCTGCCCGCCCGCAAACACGAGCGGATAGCCGCCCGCTGCGGCTCGTTCCTGCCAGGTCAGCGGGATTTGGGCGAGCGACAGCATTTCTAAAATATTGGTGGCTCCTAGCTCATAGCTAAGGCTAAACCCCAAAATGTCAAATTCACGCAGGCTGCGCCGAGACTCCACGGCAAACAGAGCTGTATCGCTAGCGCGCAGCTTGGCCGCCAGATCAGCCGCAGGTAAGTAGGCGCGATCGCAGAGCTGACGCGGCTGGGCGTTCAGAATGCTGTACAGAATGATATGCCCCAGATTGGATGCCCCAACCTCGTAGATTTCTGGGTAGGTCAAGACCCAGCGCAAGCTGGCGCTGTCCCAGGGCTTGTGGACTGCGCCTAGCTCATTGCCCAGATAGCGAGCTGGACGCAAAACATCGGTGAGTAGTTGTGGGACACCTGTGACAGCCAAGAGTTTTATGTCCTAATTGAGAGTTAGCCTAGCTTCTAGTTTAAGCGCTAACTCTCATGGCATATCGTTAATCGGCTGCTCTAATCGGCTGCTTTAAGCGGCTGCGACCTGAGGCAAAGACTGAATCTGCGAATCTTGAATATTGAAGACGCGATCGAGCTGGGTTAGCTCAAAGATGATCCGAATCGATGGCGAAACGCCAAAGAGGGTAAAGCGCTTGCCGAGCTGCTGCGCCAAGGTTAGGGTCGAAACTAGCAGCATTAAGCCAGCGCTATCTAAAGCCTCAACCTGACTCATATCAATTGAAAGACTGCTACAGCTGTGAGCCGACAGGGCTTCTACCAGCTGCTGCTGAAGGCTAGGCACAGTCGCTACGTTGAGCTGTCCGCTAGGCTGAATGATCGTTCCAAGTGGGGTAGAAGAGCTTTCTGGCATGGTGGTTGGTTCTCAGTCTGCAAAGGTGATGAAAGTAACTGCAAGTCTCTAGGGGAACAGCTGCTGACAGGACTCTACAAAAGGCTGCTGAGAGAACTGATCAGAAATTAGGGCTCAAGCGTATTCAGAAGATAGCTTTACGACGATGGAGGAGGCCATCAATTTACAGCAGGTTTGCAGAATCTTTATTTTTTGTAAAGAGTTGAATCAGATTTCGGATCAGCTCTCGCCGGGATGAATCTAGTGACACCGCTGTTTGGACTCGTTTGGATTTGCCAGTTAGATTTGCCAGTTAGATGTACCAGTGAATCTCCCACCTGATTTCATCAGACGCTGAGCGACGCAGCCAGTTCCTTGATGAAGTTTTGATGAAGAAAAGGCACCAAAGCGATTAGATCGAATACTTTTTGTCTCATCTGGGATTCAAAGGCTCAAAAGTGGAGTAAGAGTCATCTTCTAGTGAATTGTTCTAGTGAATTGAATGAATCCAATCATGATTCAAGCAGTTCAAAAAATCTGCCGACTTGGCTTCTGTGATAAACATCACCTGGCTGAATGACAGTCATCATCAGCCTTCCGCCCGGTTTGTTAGAAGATCAACCCCATAGATTGAACCTCAGCTTATCCTCGCCTGACCTTGCAGTTTGCCTTGCAGGAGTGAATCATGAAGCCGACTCACATCATTCGTCAACTCGTTGCCAAAGCGCTCTATATCAAGCAGTTGACGCCTGACATCGAAAATGAAATCAACTATGAGCTAACTCGGCTGGGGCATGTCTCGGACGCTGATTTTGAAGCACTAGAGCTGCTGATGTCTGAGATGGATGCTGGCCGAATTCGGCTAGTTCCCAGTCCTGGGCTGGCTTAGGCTGGTTTAGCCCAGCGATCCCAGCCTACGGCTGAAATGCCTCTGGTTCTGCCTGCCAGAGCTGCTGCATAAACTGCCGCAGTCGATCGGCATTTTGAGCAGCAGCCGATTCAGGCTTGAGGCCATGCAGCTGTGCCCAGATCGGCAATACCTCTGTATCTAGCGCCAGATGCAGCAGTGCCGCAGGGCAGATTAGATCAGCACCCTGCCTCAAGTCATACAGAGCGACTGCGGTTTCTGTCGCATTGACAGCGTTGGGTTCAGACAGGCAGCAAAGCGCGATTGGGCGCAGCCAGCAGAGATTTCGTGCCGCCACAAACTGAATTAATTCTGCGTAGAGGCGAGTGCGCTCTTGCTCTAGATAAAAAATTTGATGCGGTCGCCAGTCGTCTCGGATCATGAGCAGAATATTTTGTAGCCGAAAGTGCTAAAAGTTCTAGATAGATCTTAAATCACGGCATCTGGTATGAGAGCGCTTTACCCCCCAATTAGCCCCTACAAAACTGAGCGCCTGCAAGTCTCAGAGCTGCATAATCTCTATCTAGAACAGGTCGGCAACCCCAACGGCAAGCCTGTGATTTTTTTGCATGGTGGCCCTGGCGGCGGAATTGATCCGGCCTATCGCCGCTATTTTGACCCGGCGCAGTGGCGAATTGTGCTGTTTGATCAGCGCGGCTGCGGGCAGAGTCGGCCTCATGCCGAACTGAGGCAGAACAGCACCTGGGACTTGGTGGCGGATATTGAGCAGATTCGGCAGCATCTTGGCATTGATCAATGGGTGGTATTTGGCGGCAGCTGGGGCAGTACGCTGGCGTTGGCCTATAGCCAGAGCCATCCTAGCGCCTGTCTAGGGCTGATTCTGCGCGGCATTTTTCTGCTGCGACCCAAAGAGCTTCAGTGGTTTTATCAGTCTGGGGCAAGCTACCTGTTTCCGGACGCCTGGGAAAATTATTTGGCTCCGATTCCGCTGGCTGAGCAGGGTGATTTGATTGCCGCCTACTACCGACAGTTGACCAGCCCAGATCCGGCCATCCGCACCACTGCGGCCAGAGCTTGGTCAGTTTGGGAGGCCAGCACCAGCAAGCTTTTAGTTGATCCGGGGTTGCAGCAAAGGCTAGGGGAGGCACATTTTGCCGAAGCCTTTGCCCGGATTGAATGCCACTATTTTGTGAATAAAGGCTTTTTGGCGACCGAAGATCAGCTGTTGCAAAACTGTGGCCAGATTCGGCATCTGCCCATCGTGATTGTGCAAGGGCGCTATGACGTGGTTTGCCCGATGGTCTCGGCCTGGGAGCTGCATCAGGCGCTGCCAGAATCGGAGTTAATTGTGGTGCCTGACGCCGGACATTCCATGACCGAGCCAGGAATTTGCGGCGCTCTGATTGAGGCTAGCGACCGCTTTGCTGGGCTGTGAGCTTTTAGGAATTCGCCTTGGCCTCAGGTAGCGCCTCAGCAATCTTCTCAGCTGGCTGAGGCAAAAAGCTAGCAGCCTCCAGAATTTGCACCAGGCTCACCTCGGCTTCTAGC
>CASBQH010000229.1 GCA_949127695.1 Synechococcales cyanobacterium PMM_0073 | reverse complement strand
TTTCTAGATGGCGCGAATGGGCAGCATCAGCTTGATATTCTGCCTACAGATGGGCGAGTTGTGATCACCAATTTTGGCGGAGTTGGCCAAGGGACAAGCCCCAAACCGGAGATCATTGCAGAAGTTGATACGCTCAACTTTCTTGACAGCCAGTTCCAACCTGAAGCGATGCTGCTGACTCAGATTGGCTCAGATTTAGTGATCCAATTTGAGCAGCATGATCTCGAAATCATTTTGAAAGACTTCAGCTTAGCGGAGCTAGATAACTTTACCAGCCCAGATGCCACTACTAATCTGTTCAATATTTTGTTCAAGCCGCCGTCAGCTCTCTCTGAGCAGCCGCGCTTAGATAGCTTCGACGTGTTTAATGCAGACTCACCAAACAGTCAGATTTTCAACCCAAACACCACCACGTTCTTGAATGATCGAGATAACTTCATCAGCGGCTTTGAAGACTCTAACGATGTGATTAACGGGCAGGGAGGTAATGATACACTGCTGGGGCTAAGCGGTGACGATATTCTGCGCGGCGGTCTGGGCGACGACCTTCTGGCGGGCGGAGCCGGAAACAACCGCTTGGTTGGCAATGCGGGCAGCGATACCTTTGTGATCTCCAAGCATGGCTTCAGTTTGGTAGAAGATTTTGATCCGACCACCGATCGAATTGGTCTACCCAACGGCATTCGCTTTGAGCAACTGCAAATTTTGCAGGGCAGCGATTCTCACGCCAACGACAGCCTGATTCGACTCAATGGCGTTGATCTGATGCGCCTAAAAGGTCTCTCTGTCGATCTATTGACGGCAGATCGGTTTGGCTCAGTCAATTTGAATGATCATAACGGCGCGGCTGGTTTCAGTTGAGATATCACATTCTTTTAGATGGTGATGTCACAAAACCTAGCAATCGCTCACTAAGCTAATGTGCATCCGAAATTCTTCGGATCGCGCCGCTCATAGATGTTTCTAGGGAGTAAAAGCTTACAGTGGACGATATCCTCGCATTATCAACTTCGGCAACGCTCAAAACCGCTTTGGAATATGGCGATCTGTCTATGCGTGAATTACCCTCTGAGATCGAAGTCGATCGGGTTAAACATATTTTGACGCAGGCTAGCAACGATCCAGTGCTGAATTTCTGGATTGATCAAATTGACTATTGTTTAGGATATCAGCTGGGGCTGATGCATCCAGAGAGTCAGGCTAGCTACAGAACCCAGCAGGTGAATCTGAGTAAACAGCTGACTGTGTTGCTGAATGAGATTGGTCAAGATTCAAATCCGGCAAAAGATCTAGAGCTGATAGATGAGGCGCGTCGCTGCGTGCAGAGCCTGTTTAGCCCAGCTTAAACTTAGCCCAGCTTAATTTTCGCCAAATCAGCAGGGGTATTGCAGTTCAGCAGCATCGCCGGATCGCAATTGGGCAGAGCCTGGACAGACTGCTGAGCCAGCCAGGTTTGAAAAGACCGCCCGCCTGCTGTGGCAAAGGCTTGAAGAGAGGCTTGGCATTCTCTGCGGTAAAAGCCACAAAGCGGCTCCCACCAGCCTTCAGACTGCGGCAGTAGCGCCATCACATCAGCAGGCGTTTCGGCTAGTAATAACCGCCATGCTCGCAGCACCTCAACTTGCAGGTTGGGCAAATCGCAAGCTAGCAGCAGCAGCCAGTCTGGCGGCCTCTGCTCTGGCGGCCTCTGCTCTAGCGGCTGAGCCAGCTGCATCTGCGCCATGCCCTGCAAAAATCCGCAGACTGCACCCTGAGGAAGATGATCTGTGAGCGGTTCTGGAATTAACTGCATCCCGGCTTCGGCGCAGAGATGCTGATAGCGCTCAGCCCAAGCCGTCACCACATAGACTTGATCGGCTAGCTGCTGTGCCACCTGCCCCACGCGCAGCAGCAGCGGCAACCCATCAATCTCAATCAGAGCTTTGTCCTCCCCCATGCGGGAGCTGAGTCCACCTGCCAAAATAATTGCGGTCACGCTGGGCTGAGGAGCAGGTCGAGGAGTTAGTTGAGCTGACATAGGAAAAATACCTGACCCAGTAGGCTAACAGCAGAACCAATCGGCTAAATTGACTATAGAAAAGTTCTGATGATCTTGAGGTCAATCATGCCAGAAGCTATGCCAGAAACTATGCCAGAAACAGCGCCTGCTCCAGCCACACTCGAAATCGCTCAGTTGGGCAATCCGGTGCTGCGTCAGGTGGCAGAACCTGTGCAACAGATCCAGGATGACGCGATTCAAGCCTTAATTGATCAGCTTTTGGCGCTGTTAATTAGCTCAAACGGCGTCGGCATTGCCGCCCCCCAAGTGGCCGCCTCATACCGATTGCTGATTGTGGCTTCTCGCCCCAACGCCCGCTATCCCAACGCGCCGCTGATGTCGCCCACAGTGATGATCAATCCGCAGATTGTTGGCCATTCCAGCGCCACGGTTAAAGACTGGGAGGGCTGCTTGAGCGTACCCGGAATTCGCGGCCTGATTCCACGCTATCAGCAGATTGAAGTGGAATATAGTGACCGCAGCGGCCAGCTGATCCGGCAGCAGCTCAGCGGCTTTGTGGCGCGGATCTTTCAGCATGAGCTAGACCATCTTGATGGCCTCGTGTTTCTTGATCGGCTCGAAAGCCTGCAAGAAATTATCACCGATCAGGAATACCTTAGCCGGGTTGTAAATGCCTAACGTCAGGCCAAGCTCCGCAGCGCCATATAGACCGCTAGCCCTACCAGAAACGCCCGAAACAAGCGCGTCACGGCCTGTTCAGACAGGCGGGGCAGCAGCCTTGTGCCCAGCTGCGCGCCCAAAATGCCGCCCAGCCCCAGGCAAATTCCTGGTATCCAGAGCACGTTGCCATTCAGCGTATGCTGAATCAAGCCCGAAACCACGATCGCCACAATTGCCCCCAGACTCGTCCGCACCGCCGCTTTCACCGACTCATTTAAAAACAGCATTTGCAGCGGCACCATCACCACGCCGCCGCCCACGCCAAACAGCCCCGACAGCAGGCCAGCCAGCAGGCCAATTCCGGCGGTAGGCGCAACCCGAATTGAGCTAGG
>CASBQH010000228.1 GCA_949127695.1 Synechococcales cyanobacterium PMM_0073 | reverse complement strand
GCCTCTTCCAATGAAATTTGGGAGGGGTCTTTTGTTTAGCTGTTAAAGACGAAACCACAGCTATCAGAATCATCCGCTAGGCTTGAGGTGATCCTGATAGCTTGGCTGTTCAGTCAGTAGATCTCAGATGAGCAATACAAAATAGCTTGTCGCGCTACTTTAGGTTAACGACTCGCGCAATGAGTGCCAAAACATCTGTGCGGCTCAGCTTTTCTCTGCCGTCAGCCAGTGCTTCAAGCGTGCCATGCGCCAGCGTTAGCGGAATCCGGCAGAAGGTGAGGGCGGGGCCATCGGGCAGGGCTTGCGTATAGGCATCAGCTAGCGCCAAATTGCGTCGAGCATATTGCGTCATTTGGCTGACCTCCCAGCCAGCAGGAAAAAAGGTGACGCCGCGCTGCCGATCTTCTGAGTGATTGCGGAGAATATTTACTGCTTGCAGCCCGCGCCCAAATCCGATTGCCTCAGTCCGATTGGTGCTTGTGCCGTCATGCCAAGCCCAGAGATCTGAGAGCAGCAGCCCTACAGTGCCTGCCACACTAAAGGTATAGCGATCAAGATCTGCCTCACTCTGCACCTGCCAGTTTACTTCTGCCCAGCTCGCCATTCGATCCGCCATAGCGGCAGTCGCATCCCAAATGCGCGGCGCAATGCTTTCGGGAGCCAGAATTGACCATTCGCGCAGCCTCAGTGATACTTCAGGCAAGAGAGTGTGAGTAGCTCCGAACCCGGTAGCAAAGGCATCTAGGTCAAAGCCATTTACTCCAGACTGTAGCGTCTGGCTGATGGAACGCAGCAGCTGAACTTTAGTAGCATTATCCAGCGTTGGATGATCCTCAATTTCGTCAATGGCTCTCATGCAGAGATAGGCTGAAGCCACGGCTTCTTGGAGTCCTGATGGCAACTGGCTAATTGGAATATAGAACGTGCGGCTAGTTTCTCTTAAGATTTCCAGGGCATCTCGACGCAAATCCATCTATCACTCCTCTGTATTCCACACAACATTCTACGCAACAAAAACTGAGCGAGGGGCACATCCTAAAGATCCATTGCTTCAGCTTACGTGACAAGATACCTCCCTTGTCCCTAGCCTGTCCATAGATTCAGTCGAATAATGTCGGAGAGAGGTCGATTTTGGCGAGCTGCTTCTCATCTGATGCTGACAATGGCAGACTGGTATTGTAAGAGAGATTAACGCGCCTGTTTCGCGACTAGCGCTCGCCAATTCCGCAGTTCTTGCTTTTAAGTTGCCATGAAGCCTAAATTTCTTCTTCAAGCTGCCTTATTTACTGTCGTTTCAGGTCTGGGATGGCTGATGCCGCTGTCAGCTCAAGCGGATGAGGTAGAACCTGCGGTTGGCTCAGCCGTAGCCAGTTCACCTAGCGGACAGGTAATCCCCTTCGCCTGCTACAACCGGGCTGGTAACGTGGTGTTTACGACCATTAGCCCTCAGGATACGCTGGGTTGGGCGCTGGGCTGTCGCGAAGTGCAGTACACCAGCCTTGATCCGGCTGCGCCGCCGCTGACTTACTTTCAGTGCTTTGACGTGAATGGCAACACGGCTTTCCTAACGGTGGATGCCCAGGTTGCTAAAGATTCAGACCTGCTCTGTCGCCAAATTGGCACCCGCCTCAGCAACCCAGTGCCGGTGCGCCCAGTTTTTTATGAGTGCTTTACTGCTGCGGGCGATCTAGCTTTTACCACCAGCTATCCCCAAGAAACCTTCGGCTGGAAGCCGGGATGCCGCGAAATGCAATATCAGACCGGGCTATTTGCAGAGCAGCTAAACTCGCCCAGCAGCCGATACGAATGCCTGGATACCAGCGGCAATGTCGCTTTTGTCACCAGTGATGCTCAAGAGGCTCGCCGCTGGCGGATTGGCTGTCGCGAAGTGAAGCTGTAGAGTAACTTTAGCTCCAGCCGTTTTCGGTAGCGATGATGCCAAAGTCTTTGCTCTGGGCTTCGGCGCATTCGCGGGTGCAGCCCGACATGACAGATTTCAGCTTGTGCGGCGCGGCACAACCGAATAGGTGCCGTTGTTTTGGATGTTAGCCAAAAAGGAGTTGTGGGTATCTTGCAGGCTGACTTGCCCATCCGAGAGTGTTTTATCTCGAAGTACAGCGAGTTCTTGAGTCCAGGCTTACGCAGCCAGCACTTCATGCAGATCTACGACTCGGCCAATCACCACAATTGCCGGAGCCTCAAATTCTGCCTGGGCAGCGCGTTTGACAATATTCGATAGAGTGCCAAACAGCGTCTCTTGATCCGGTCGCGTTCCCCAGCGCACCAGGGCAATCGGCGTATCCGCTGGCATTGCCGCCGCCGTTAGCTGCTCGACAATCTGGGGCAAATTGTGAATCCCCATATAGACGACAATCGTTTCAGAACCCTGAGCGATTGCCTGCCAGTTGACTGCTGGCCGATATTTACCTACCGACTCATGCCCCGTCACAAACGTGACCGAGGAGCTATAGCCGCGATGCGTCAGCGGAATTCCGGCGTATGCAGGCGCAGCGATCCCGGCGGTAATCCCCGGAATTACCTCAACGGGCACACCTGCCGACACCAGATCCTGCATTTCCTCACCGCCCCGGCCAAACATGAACGGATCGCCGCCCTTCAGTCGCACCACCACCGCATGACTCTGAGCTTTTTCGATCAGTAGCTTTGTGGTGTCGGCTTGCGGCAGCGAGTGACGGCTGCGGCGTTTGCCTGCGTCAATCTGCTCGGCGCGAGGGTTAATCATCGCCAAAATTGGGGCACTCACCAGCGCGTCATAGACCACGACATCGGCATGTTCTAGGAGCGTCTTGCCCTTCAGCGTCATCAAACCCGGATCGCCAGGGCCTGCGCCCAAAAGATAGACCTTGCCCAAGCATGAGCGCACCAGAGAACTGAGTGGAGAATTGAGTGATGCGTTGGTCATAAACTCCGCAGGCATAGAAAGAATTTAAGTAAAGGGCGGCTGTAACCCGTAACGAGCGAACCGCCCTCAGCTGATTGCAGACTAGGATTCAAATCATTGAATCGAAGCTTGCTCTAGAGTAAGCAGACTGCCCCGGCAATCTGGTAGCTAAACGTACAAAAAATCACGCCTGATGAAGCTCCTGCATCTTGGAATGCTAGTTCTGCATAAATCCAGGAATTAGGTTGAGCTAGGAGTTTGGACTGCGCCCAATCCCTTTAAGTTGGCAATCGTCATGTCGCTGAGACCCACTACATCTGCAATATTCATCCCCGCGTAAGGATAATCTGGCCGTAGTATTTCACAATCGCTATTTGCAATCGTCCAAATTCGGATCGTTTCATCTTCACTGCCGCTGATTAAATAGCGGCTATCTTGGCTCCAGCTCAGCGTTGTCACGAGCTCCTGATGGCCAGTGAGCTGCTGAGCGCAGGTCTGGCTGGCCATATCCCAAATCCAGATCGTTTGGTCTTGCCCAGATGAGGCTAGCCAAGCACCATCCGGGCTAAAGGCTAGCGCCCAGAGCTGGTTGGTATGCCCTTGCAGCAGCGCTATTGATTCACCGCCAGCTTCGAGATTGGATTCCAGATCAGGATGCCACAGCCGCAGAGTTTGGTCAAAGCTGACCGAAGCCAGATACTGACCATCAGCACTAAACCGCAGCGCCATCACCCGGTCGTGATGCCCTTTGAGGATCGCCAAGCGGCCTGTTTCCAGCTCCCATAGCCGTAAATTGCAGTCTTCGCTGCCGCTAGCGATTAGGCCGCCGTCCGGGCTAAATTGCAGGCAAGTGACGCCTGCGGTATGTCCTTGCAGCGTTCTTAGTCTATATCCCTGTCTGTTCCATAGGCTGATGGTTTTATCTTGACTGCCGCTGGCCAAGATCTCGCCGTCAGGACTCCAAGCCACCTGCCAGATCCGATCGCTGTGGGCATCAAACTGCTTCAGCATTTGAGCGGTCTGCGGCTCCCAGATCCGAATGCTGCCGGTTTCTGAAGCGCTGGCCAGAACCAGCTCTGCTCCGGGTCGCCAAGCCACCGACCAAACGCGGCTGATATGGGCTTGCAGGGTTTTTTGGCACTGGCGAGTCCGAGGATTCCAGAGCCGAATTGCCCCGTCTTCACTGCCGCTGGCCAAGATGCTGCCGCCCTCTGCCAATTCGCGCCAAGCCACCGACCAGACGCCTGCCGCATAGCCCTGAGCCGTCTGGAGCAACTCGCCCGTTTCGGCTTGCCAGAGCCGCACGGTTTGATCTTCGCCACCCGAAATTAAATTCTGCCCGCTCCAGCTCAATGACCAAATGCCGCTCTGATGCCCCACTAGCTGCTTCAGCAAGCGCCCCCTGGCTGATTGGCTAGTGGGTGAGCAGCTCCAAATCCGAATCACCTGATCTTCGCCCGCGCTGGCGATTTGAGTCCCGGTTGGCTCCCAGGCTAGTGACCAGATCCAACTGGTATGCCCGGTTAAGACCTGCTGGAGCTTGCCATTACCCACTTGCCAAATCCGGATCGTTTTATCATTGCCAGCGCTGGCCAGCTGCTGACCATTCGGGCTAAAGCGTACCGACCAGACGCCGCTCTGATGGCCTTTTAAGCTGCGGAGTAAGCGTCCCGTGCGGCTCTGCCAGAGCTTGATTGTTTGGTCTTCGCTGCCGCTAGCCAGGATCTGACCGTCAGGGCTAAAGCGGACTGTCCTGACGCCGCTGCGGTGGCTTTTGAGCGGTCGCAGCAGCTCTCCAGTCGCGCTATCCCAGCAATACACCCAGCCGTCATCGCTGGCGCTGGCGACCATCAGGCTATCCGGACTCCAGCAGACTGACTGCACCAAATTGGGATGCGAGAGCTGATGCAGCAAGCTACCCGTTTCCACCTGCCAGATCCGCACCGTGCCATCTGCCGAAGCGCTGGCTAGCCGTCCATCCTGGCTCCAGCTGACGGCGTTGATCCGGCTACTGTGCCCGGTGAGATGCTGGCAAATCTGCATTGTGGCCAAATCCCAGACTAGCAGGCTGCTGCGACTGCCGCCGGTGGCAAACTGACTGCCATCTGGGCTAAAGGCAACGGTTTGAATCGTGCCAAAATTCTGGGTAAAAACTGAAACTTTGGCAAAATTTGCGCCCCGAAAATTGACGTTCTGCATAATGTTGCGGCGCAGATCGACCTGCCAGATCGGCAGTTGGGAAAAGTCATAGCCCGTCAGATCAATCTGCAACGGACTGCAAAGGTTAATCAAGTTGCCAGCCGCATAGCCTGCGGCATGGGCTGGCTGAGTTCGCAGCGCCTGGAGAATCCGCCGAAACTGCTGCTCGACCTGTGCGACTGAGCCGTAGATGGCCAAGAGCCGCTCGGCAACGGGCTGCAAGAACAGCTGCTGCTGAGTGGCCTGAATTGAGCTGGTGGCCGTAACTTTGAGCAAAGTATGGCTCGTCAACAGCGGCTGAGACGAGTGGGATAGGCTGGCCCACTGCTGAATCTCTGTGCAAATCTGCTCCACTAGTCCAGCGCAGATATAGTCCATGATCACAGGCTGCTGACTGTAGGCGGCAACGGCACTCGACTGATGTTCTACCAAGCTGCGCCAGCGCAATGAGCCAATCGCCTCCAGAATCTCTGTGCGGTTCACCGCAGGCACCAGATCGGCCTCTAGCATGGCAATCGTTGTGCCGCTGCGGTTGATTGCCAGCCAGAACATAATGCTTTGCTCTAGCTTAGAGAGCCGCTCAAACTGATGGATCAGCAGGGAGCGAACGCTGCTCACCAGCAGGGTTTCTTGCTGCAAAAATTGGCTAATATCACCACCAAACCAGTCGCGAATCAGCGTTGCGACAAGTTTGACTACCAGCGGATTGTGGTTATAGCGCGCCCCCAAATTCTGCTGCTGCGCCTGATCGCCAATCAGCTGCTTGCTCTGGCAGATTGCGGCTACTGCTTCGGGTGAGCCGCGCAGCTCTAGGCAGCGCACGGGATAGTCCATGCCTTCAGCGGCGGCTACTTCTCGCGGCTTCTCGCGGCTGGTCAAAATCAGGCAGTTGGCATGGGCGGTTTCAATCACTAGCCGAAATAGCTCGCCGTAGTTTTCGTAGCCCAGCCGATATTGCCCCGCCGTTTGGCCAGCCTGAAACAGACTCTCCACGTTGTCTAACACAATCAGCCCGCGTGACTGCCGCAGCAGATCTAGCAGATAAGGCACCTCAGCCCAGCTGGCGCTAATTTCTGGCGGCTGTTCTATTGAGGGGATAGCGATTTGCACCCAGTCACGCAGCAGCAGCTTGAGCGGCGGCGCATTTTGCAACGAGCGCCAAAACACAAACTCAAATTGCCCTTGTACCTGCTGCACTAGCTTGGCAGCCAGCGTTGACTTTCCCATGCCGCCGCGCCCCAGAAGCGCCAGCAGCCGCAAAGGAATTGGCCGACTGCGATCCAGCCAGCGATGCAGCTGCTCTAGCTCCTGGCTGCGGCCATAGAACACCTGACTGTCTGGCATT
>CASBQH010000227.1 GCA_949127695.1 Synechococcales cyanobacterium PMM_0073 | reverse complement strand
ATCCTCCAGCGGCGTACCGGGCGGAAACTGAGCAAACAGTCTGGCTTGGCCTGTGTTAATCTGCGGCAGAATCTCTTGCGGAATCTGACTCGCCATCCACAGCCCGCCACCCAAAAATACTGCCGCCACCAGCCCCACCACCAGCAGCCGTCGCTCCAGCACCCGTCCCAAAAACTGGCCATAGCTCAGCGTCAGCGCTGCCACCCGCTCGCGGAAGCCACGCAGAATCGGCCAATCGGCCACCCCGCTCGACCAACTCACCCGCAGCAGCCGCGAAGTTAGCATGGGCACGACCGTTAGCGCCACAATCAGCGAGGCAGCGACCGCAAAGCTGATCGTTAAAATTAGCTGATTAAACAGCAGCGCGAAAAAGCCGCCGACCAGCAAAAACGGCACGACCGAAGCTAAGTTCGTCAGCGTTGAAGCTACCAGCGCCGATTCGAGCTGCTGACTCGACTGCTCGGCCTGCGCCAAGACTGAGCCACCGCTGCGCTGCTCCACGCCTTTGACAATGCCCTCCAGTATCACGATGGAGTTGTCAACGACAATCCCGACACCCAGCGCCAAACCACCCAAGCTAAAAACATTCAGTGAGAGATCGAATAGCCCCATTAATAGAATGGCGATCAATGTAGCTAACGGAATCGCAAAGACAATAATTAACGTCTGCCGCAAAGAACCCAGAAATAACAGCACGGTGACAGCGGCAAGCAATGCACCAATCAACCCAGAAGTCGTGACATTTGAAATTGAGTCACGAATAAACTGCGACTCATCTAGCGTGGTTGTGAGGGTCACGTCAGCAGCCATCACGCCCGATTTTTTCAGCGTATCGAGCTGCTGCTTCACGGCATCGACTGCCGCGATCGTATTCGCCTCTGGCTGCTTTTGGATGCTAACTTTCACTGCGGGTTCGCCGTTCAGCGTCACAAAAATCCGCTCGGTTTCTGTGCCGTCAATGATTTCGGCAAAGTCGCGCAGGTAGACGCGAGCGGCAGGTTGGGCTGTCTCTGAGGTGGAACTAGCTCTGACCGGAAACGACAGATTCCGCAGCTCGTCAGCAGAGCGAAAGCGGCCAACGGTGCGAGTCAGCGCCTCAGATGATCCGCCTTCCAATCGTCCGCCAGAGGTATCTTGATTGCGTTCGTCTAGCTCGCTCAGCACCGCATTCAAACCCACACCCAGCGCCTGCAAGCGGCTTAGATCCAGATTCACCCGCACCTCTTCTTGCAGTCCGCCCGATACGTCCACATTGGCGACTCCCGGTACCACCGTCAGCTCCCGCGACAGATCTTCGTCAGCAAACACGCGCAGATCTTTGCCTTGTAGCGAAGGCGAGGTGAGCGCAAATTCGTAGACGGGCAGCTGAGAGGGATCGACTTTAAATAGGCGCGGCGACTCCAATCCGTCGGGCAGCTGATTTCGCACTCGGCTGACTGAGGCCGTTGCGTCGTTCAGCGCCTGATCAATATTGCCGCCGGGACGAAAATAAAGGTCGATGCTGATCGAGCCTTCGCGGGTTTGCGAAAACACCTGCTCCACGCCTTCGGTGGCGGCTAGCGCCTGCTCTAGCGGTCGGGTAATTTCATCGACGGCCACTTCGGGCGAAATACCGGGCGCGTCTAGCCGCAGACCAATCCGAGGATAGGTAATCGAAGGCAGCAAGTCTACGGGCAGCCGCAGCAGAAAGAAAACGCTGAGTACAATCACCATCAGCGTCAGCATTGCCGTGCCGATATGCCGCCGAATTGCCAGCGTGCTAAGGCTAAGCTTCTGTGGCTCTAGGCGATCTGAAGAGTTGTGCTGCATCTGAGAACCTGCTTGATGTTCAACCGACTTGCTGCGGTAGCTCACTCACCCTTGACTTAACATATCTTCAAAAACAGACAGACAGATCAGCCCAGAGGCAGAGGCCAGAGACAAAGGTGAGTTGGCGTAGGTTAAATGCTCTTTACATTCTGTCATCTACACTCGGATTTGGGGGCGCTGAACTGATTTGAAATCAATTGCTCAACCAGTGCTGCTCCTGTAATATTTGGCTATTTGACGGCTGAACTTGGCACAGAGTGACTCACAGACATGAAAAAATATTGGCTAATCTTCCTCTGTGGGGCAGTGTTGGCGCTGATTCTGGCAGTGCTACCCGTCACAGAGCCGTCGAGCGGCCTGCTGATTTCAGCCGCTGCTAGCCTGCAAAATGCCCTAGAAGAGATCGATCCGCTGTTTGAGCCGGTCAACTCCAGCATTGCGGTTAGCTACAACTTTGGCGCTTCAGGATCGTTGCAGCAGCAGATTGAACAGGGCGCACCGGCAGACGTATTTTTCTCAGCGGCCAATCGGCAGATGCAGGCATTGGCCGACAAGGGCTTGATTCTGGCCGATACGCGCCGGACGCTCTTGACCAATCAGCTGGTTTTGATTCTGCCTGCCAACTCAACCTTGAATCTAACCAACTTTCAGCAGCTCACCCAAGCCAACGTCGAGAAAATTGCGACGGGCGAACCGGGCAGCGTTCCGGCAGGTCAATATGCCGAGCAGGTCTTTCGATCGCTGGAAATTTTTGATCAGGTGAAGCCGAAGTTGGTCTATGCCAATAACGTGCGGGGCGTATTGGCTGCCGTCGAGAGCGGCAATGTGGACGCTGGGATTATCTATGCCACCGATGCCCAGCTTTCTACTCAAGTGCAGCAGGTGGCGGTCGCAGATGCCCGTCTGCATGATCCGATTCTCTATCCAATCGCAGTGGTGAAAAACAGCAAAAATCCGGCAGCAGCAAGGCGATATATTGAATTCTTAGCTGGGGCACAGGCGACAGAGCAATTCAAAAAATATGGGTTTGGGATCGCCAGCGCTACGGCTGCTAGTTAAGCTTTGGGAATGCCGCAAGATTTTTCGCCCCT
>CASBQH010000226.1 GCA_949127695.1 Synechococcales cyanobacterium PMM_0073 | reverse complement strand
TGACTGCCTGCGACTGCCGATGGTGGAGCAGCTCGAAACAGGCAGCATTGACATTGAGCAAGCGCTAACAGCTGCTGAGCCTGTGTTTGCAGTTCTAGAAGAAAAGCTGAGCGAAGCGCTGCTGAAAGCCGACAACTATATTCCCACCTCGTCGGATCTGGGCATCGACATGGTGGCTTCAATTTTTGAAATTGACGTGGCGCAAGGTATCGATCGCCTCAGTGCCGTCAGCAATCAGCCAGATGCCTATCCAATTGCCGCAGAATTACAGGCGCAGGCTGAGGTGTTTATTGGCCTGGGTGAGCTGCTAAACCTGCCAGGGTTTGAGCAGGTTGCCCATACGGCGATGATGGCACTGCAAGCTCAGCCCGCTCAAGAGCTGCAAATTTTGCGGCTGGCGCTGGCTGATTTTGTCGCTGGCCGTGAAGCTGTGATGCAGGGCGACCGGACGCGCGGCGGCAGTCCTTCTGCGGCGCTTTTGGCCTTGACAGAAGCGCCGAGTAGCGTGAATTTATCTGCTTCGGATTCGCTAGAAGATATGTTTAGCGATGTGGAATTGGCGGCAGATTTAGAACTCGATACTGAACTCGATACAGATTTAGATTTGAACGCAGATCTGCTGTTTGATGAAACTCCGAGTTTCCTGGATCTGCTGGGCAATTCTGAGATACTTGAAGCTGCTGAAGTTGATCAGCAGCCTGAACTTGAGGTTGCGGCTGATTCTATGCAGACGCAGCTAGAAGACGAGCTTGTGAATGAGCCAGCGGCATTCAAGCTGGAGCCAGAAAGCCTTGAAGATATGTTTGGTGAAGTGGGGTGGGACAATCTGGCGGCGGATGAACTTGGCGCAGCAGCAGCGTTATTTGACGAGCTTGAGACAGAAGAACCTGAGACAGGTGAACTTGCTACCACGGCAGAACCATTTGAGAATCTCAAAGCAGATGAATTTAAGATTGCTGAACTGGCTGTAGCAGCAGAGCTATTTGAGAATCTGGAAGCAGATGAACTTGAGATTCCAGAGACAATCACTATTGAAGCGGTTGCAGATAGCTTTAATGCCCCAGCTCTGCCAGAGAAAGTAACGGCAAGTTCAGTTTCGGCCATCTCTTCGGCCATCTCGGTTGAGAGCGCGATTCAGTCAGTAGAAGCACTGTTTGATGAACTGCCTTCTTTGGCTGATCAGCCAAAGGAATCAGCCGCGCTAGAACCGCAGGCTGCTGCTGCTGCTGAAACGGCTGAATGGAAGCAGTATCTCCGCCCTAGCCAGCCAGCGGCTCCGGCGGCAGCTACTAATCTCTCGGTGCGGGTTGACCTGCATCGACTGGAGCGGATGAATAACTTGGTGGGCGAGCTGGCGATCAACCGCAACAGTTTGTCGCTGCAAAACGAGCAGATGCAAGGCTCAGTCCGCGATCTGGTTGGGCGGTTTGAGCAGTTTCAAGGCATGATCGGCAGACTGCAAGATCTGTCTGACCGGATGCTGGTGGCTCCAACAACCCGCAGCGCCAATCGCGCCTTGGCAACGGCTGGCTCTACTCAAGCGGCTAGCGGCATTACGGCGGCATTTGACAGCTTGGAAATGGATCGCTACAGCCTGCTGCACTATGAGCTGCAAGATATTTTTGAGCAGGTGATGCAGATCGAGGAAGCATTGGGAGACGTGGGGCTGTTTGCTGGACAGTCGAACCAGACGCTGAACGAACAGCGCCAAAAAATGACCCAGCTGCAAAACGAGCTGATGTGGGCGCGAATGCTGCCGCTGGGCAACGTACTGAACCGCTTCCCCAGAGTGCTGCGCGATCTGTCTACGAAATACAACAAATCGGTCGGCCTCAAGCTCAGCGGCGCGGGCGTTTTGGTAGACAAAATGGTGCTAGAAAAGCTCTACGACCCGCTGCTGCATCTGCTCCGCAATGGCTTTGATCACGGGATTGAAATGCCGGAAGATCGTCAGAAGCAGGGCAAGCCAACGCAGGGGACGATCGAAATTCGGGCGTTCCACCGGGGCAACCAGACCCTAGTTGAAGTCAGCGATGATGGCAAAGGCTTAGACTTGCAGCGGATTGGCCGTCGAGCAGTGGAGCTAGGCTGGCTCTCGGCAGAAGAACTCGAAGCTGCTAAGCCCGCACAGCTGCTGGAATATATTTTTGAACCGGGCTTTTCGACCGCCGCGCAGGTGAGTGAACTGTCGGGTCGCGGCGTGGGTCTAGACGTGGTGCGCTCTCAGCTGCGTTCGCTCAAGGGCAGCGTCACGGCCAATTCCGTCCCCGGCAAAGGCACGACCTTCACGCTGCGGATTCCGCTGACGCTGACGGTGGCTAAGCTCTTGACCTGCGAAGTGGGGGCAACCGCTGTGGCCGTGCCTTCCGACAGCATCGAAGAAATTCTGGTGCCCAGCGCTGAGCAGATCAAGCAGTCTGGAGCGCAGCAGTTTCTGTTCTGGCGAGAGCAGCTCGTGCCGATTTACCGGATGAGCAATCTGCTGAACTATGGCTGCAACCTGCCCGAACGCGCTTCACGGGATACGCTGACGGCTGTGCCGACTCCCAAAGGCTGGGCGCTGCCGGTGCTGGTGTTCCAGCGTGAGCAGCATAGCTTTGCCGTAGAAGTTGACCGATTGATTACAGAGCAAGAGCTGGTGATTAGGCCGTTTGGGGCGGCGATTGCCTCACCTGCTTATACATACGGCTGCACAATTCTGGGCGATGGCAGCCTAGTGCCCGTGGTCGATGCTGCCACATTGATTGACCTGACGCTGGGCGCTGAAGGCACGATGCCGATGCGTCAATCTGTAGAGACTCCGCCGCCCGCCGCCCACCGCCAGCTGAACACCGTGCTAGTGGTGGACGACTCGGCGACGCTACGCCGAATGCTGGCGCTAACGCTGGAAAAGAGCGGATACCGGGTGCTGCAAGCCCGTGACGGGCAGGAGGCGCTGACGCACTTGAAGCAATCCTCCTCTGTGCAGGCTGTGATCTGCGATATCGAAATGCCCAACATGAACGGGTTTGAGTTTCTCAGCCAGCGCCGCCAAACGCCTAGCTTTGCCAGCATTCCGGTGGTGATGCTGACCTCGCGCAGCAACGACAAGCACCGCCGCTTGGCCAATCAGCTCGGCGCAACGGCCTACTTCAGCAAGCCCTACATTGAGCATGAGCTGCTGGGTGCGCTTACAGATCTGCTGGTGGTTCCGGCTCATTAACTTCAGTTCTGCCTTTACTCTCCTCATTTACCTCCTATGCCAGTAAATCTTTCCGCTCCCAAAATGACTCCCGCTGCCCAGGCCAAAGCTCGCCCCATTAAACTAATCACCTTTGGCGTTGGCAAGCTGAACCTGGCGCTGCGAATTGATCAGGTCTACAAAGTGGTGAATATTCCGGCGGTGCATGGCAGCGGCCTGAATCCGGTTGGCCTATCGCGGGTGGATAATCAGGATGTGACGGTGGTGGATCTGCACCGCAAGCTGTTTCGGATGGAGGCTGCTCCGGTGGAGAGCTACTATCTGGTGCTGGTCAAAACCAAGCGCGGCGAGCTGTTGGGCATCCCCGCTAGCCAAACGCCGCTGCTGATGGAGCTACCTGCCACGCTGATCCGCAGTCTGCCAGAGTCGTACCGCCGCTCAGATACGCTGGAGATTGCCAGCCATATTGCGGTGCTGCCCGCAGAAAACAGCCAGCCTGAGGCTGCCTCACGGACGCTGTTTTTGCTGGATGTGGAGATGCTGATGCAAGGCCGCGCCTTTCATTCATGAAAAAGCCTGAAATCATGTAAAGAAATATTGACATATTTACTCTCTCAGGCCGAATCATGTAGCGTTAGAGCGTCGGTTAGCCACCGATGTTTAAATCGTTCACTACGTCAGCGCCAACATTGGGGGATTGCATGGTACAGGCATCAAAGTCGGAACAGCGTTTGCCGACTGCGGCTGAGTCTGTCAGCCTTTCGGCGTTACTCGACCCGGCGCTGCTCCAAGCAGCTCGCGCCATCTACCGCACCTTTTACGAAGTGCATCCTGAAGAAGTCCAGCGGCCCATTGGGGTGGCGCTGGATCGCTTTAGCCTGCGCGGCAAGCTAATTTTTGCGGCCAAGCCAATTTTGCTGCCCAGAGAATGCTTTGTGCCCTTCAACCAGATTGAGCCAACCGGGGTGCGCTAGGCTAGTTTTTATTTGGTTGGAAGCCTTGTCCAGTTTAGAACCCAGTTCGGAGCCTAGCCTAGATCCATCTCCAGCGGTGATCTACGCTGATATCGCTGCTGCTGCTGAGCGCCTGCGCGGCAAGGCTCATCTCACCCCCGTCCTGACCTCCCGCACAGTTGACCAACTCACGGGGCGTCAGGTGTTTTTTAAGTGCGAGAACTTTCAGCGCACGGGTTCCTTCAAGTTTCGCGGCGCTTACAACGCCATGTCTCAGCTTGACGCCAGCCAGCAGCAGCAGGGCGTGATCACCCATTCTTCCGGCAATCACGCTCAGGCGGTTGCCCTGTCCGGCAGCCTGCTGAACATTGCCACCACGATTGTGATGCCCGACGATGCGCCTGCGGTGAAGCGAGCCGCCACTCAAGGCTACGGAGCCGAGATCTTGCTCTACGACCGCCAGGTTACTAACCGCGAAGCCTTAGCCGCCCAGCAGCAGGCCGAACGGGGATCTGTGCTAATTCCACCCTATGACCATCCGCAGGTGGTGGCGGGTCAGGGCACGGTTGGCAAAGAGCTGTTTGAGCAAGTGGGCGAACTCGACGTTTTGCTGGTCTGCTGTGGCGGCGGCGGGCTGCTCTCCGGCTGCGCGATTGCGGCGAGCGAACTCTCTCCCAGCTGCCGAGTGATTGGCGTGGAGCCAGCGGCAGGCGATGACGTGACCCGCTCGTTTGCCACCAAAACCATTCAAACGGTGCATAATCCTGACACAATCGCCGACGGAGCCAGAACTCCTGCGCCGGGACAGGTTACTTTTCCGCTAATTTTGCAGCATGTGCAGGCCATGCTCACCGTCACGGATGAGCAGCTGTTGCGAGCAATGTTTTTGCTCTGGGAGCGGCTAAAAATTGTTGTTGAGCCGACCGGCGCATTGGCAACTGCGGCTTTATTAGAAGGGCTAGTCGATCAGTCTGCGGCGCGCGTTGGCGTGGTAATTAGCGGCGGCAATGTCGATCTCAAAAGCGATCTGTTGGATCGGTTTAAGCAGCTCTAGATGGCTTGCAGACTTTCAGCTCGCTGACGAATGGCGGTTAAGTTGGCCACCAAGCCGCTCTTCAGCTTGCGTTCGATCAGGCCAACCGGCATAGCTCTGGGCGGCAAGATGCAGACGGTATAGCAGAGTTCGGTGCCGCCGTTAGCAGCTTGCAGCATCCAGCTGCCGCAGAACTGCTTGAAGTCTCCTTCTACCATTTCAAAGTCAATCTGGCTGGGGAATTGCTCCACCATATCTAGCACCACCCGCGCGCAAAACTTGATCCGCATCAGGGCTTCGCTGCCAATCTGCTCGATCCGAATCCCGCCCTGCGGATGCTCAATCTGCCGACTCTGGGTGAGGCTGGGAATAAACTCGGCCAGCTGGTCATAGC
>CASBQH010000225.1 GCA_949127695.1 Synechococcales cyanobacterium PMM_0073 | reverse complement strand
GCTTTCCCGACACGATGCGGATTTTGCTGACGGGCTATACCGATGTCGAAGATCTGGTGGGAGCAATCAATGCGGGGCAGGTGTTCAAGTACATCACCAAGCCCTGGAATTCCACAGATCTCAAAACGACGGTGATGCAGGCGGCTGAGATCTATCGGGTAGTGAAACAGCGCACGCATCAGCTGCATCGCGCCCTGCGGCGGGAGTCGATTTTTAATCAGGTGAATACCGCAATTCGTGAATCGCTGGACTACCCCAACATGCTGCGAGCCGTGGTGCAGATCATCGGCCAGAGTTTTGCTGCTGATTTGGGCTGGCTCTGGCCGGTCGAAGATCCAGCAGTCGGCCAAACGAGCTACCGATTAGCAGCCGAAGCCCTGACCTACCAAGCCCAGCCAACGCGCTTATCTGCTCCGCCCCTAGATTTGCTGCCTTTCTTACAGGCAAATTGCAGGCAGCTCTTACCCGCCACTGCCCTTTGTCCCTATAGCCAGCTGATGCTGCCGCTGACCTATCAGCAGGAGCCGCTGGCTGTTCTGGTGCTTTACAAGCAGCAGCCCTGGAGTCAGGACGAGCTAGAGCTCATGACAGCCGTGACTGAGCAGGCCGCACTCGCCATTTCACAAGCCAGACTCTACCAGCGGCTGCAAAAGCAAAGCGAGCAGATGCATTCCGAACTCGCCGTGGCGCGTCAGATTCAAACCTATTTGCTCAGGCAGCATTTACCGGCCTCCCAGCAGGTGAAAATTCAGGCGCACTGCTTTCCCGCTCAAGCCGTCGGCGGCGATTTTTTTGAGACCTATGAGCATCCTCAAGGCGATTTCTGGCTGGCGGTGGGCGATGTGTCAGGCAAGGGCGTCCCGGCAGCGCTGTTTATGGCCAGCGCCCTGTCGCTGCTGCGGCGAGAGCTGTCGCAAGAATCTCCGCCAGCTGCCAATCTTGTTTTGCGCCGCCTCAACGCCAGCCTTTATGACAATCTCTGCGACAGCAATCGATTTATCACGATGGCGCTGGCTTGCTATAGCCCAACCCAGCAAACCCTCACCTATGCCAATGCAGGGCATCTCTACCCAATGGTCTGGAACAGCCCGCCGGAGGCTGAGCCGATTTATCTCAAGACGCGAGGCGTGCCGCTAGGAATTCTGCCCAACTGGCAGGCCGAGGCCGGAGTGCTGAAGCTAGGGGCGGGCGGCACGCTGTTGCTCGCCAGTGACGGCATTACTGAGGCGACATTGCTGAAGCCTGCTGCATCACCCATGCTGCATCAGTCTGGACTTTGGCAGCTGATTGTCCGGCAGCTAACGACGGGTGAGGCCAAGCTAGATTTGGCGATGCTGCTGGCCGAGATTCAAGCCCAAACCCAGACTCAAGAAGACGACCAAACCATTCTTTCGTTGGAGGTTCTGTAAGCCATGAGAACTGAGCTGCATGTGCCCAGCGATTTGCAATATTTGAGCGTCGTTGAAACCTGGCTATTGGGATCTTTGGAAATTGCGCTGGGGGAGTCAGACTCAGTTGATTGGCCAAAGCAGTCAAATCGGCTGCGGCTGGTGTTAGTGGAAGCCTATTCAAACGTGGTACGCCATGCCCATCGTGACCATCCGGATCTGCCCATTCTGCTAAAGCTAGAGCTGAAAGATGGCGATCTGCATCTGGAAATTTGGGATCAGGGGGAAGGCTTCACGTCAGAGGATTACATCCCGCCTGCGCCGGATCAGCATCAGGAAGGTGGCTATGGCTGGCTGATTTTAAATCGACTGATGGACAAAGTTGAATATCGGTTGCAGGTAAACGGCCAGAACTGTCTGCGAATGGAGGCTAAGCTGCCGCAGTCTAAGGAGTCTTAGGCAAGGGCTGAGCAGTTTAGGCCGGACAAACGGCAAAGCAAACCGCTACAGGCTCAGCCGCTGACTGGGCTCGCGAGATTCTTGTCGGACTCGGCCTGTCATGGCTGCCTGCTGCAACCGCATAAATGCCGTAATTTCTTCTGGCTCGTTTCTAGTTTGCAGCAAGACGCGCAGCTGTTCTTCCGCCGCCAAGCTCAGATAACCCGCCTCAAGCGCTTGTCCCACCAGATCTCGGATGCGTCCCATTGTCTCTCTCCCTCACAGATCGTTACTGAATAACTACTGCCAATCAATCTGCACTGATCCAGATCACTACTACTGACCTTTACCTACAGCAGAAGTTCCGAAGATTCAGGATTGAAAGGAGAGAAAATCAGCTCCTGTGCCAGGTTTGCCGAAAGGACGGAGCCGCGAAATCTAAATGGCGGCTTTCTGGAGCAGTTTCGAGATCGAGCACCTGAATCACTCGGTTATAAATTGCTTCTGCTTCAATCGGCGAATTGCCAATGCTGGTGAGGCCAAGCTTGCCAAACTCAGACAGACAGCCAATTAAGTGGAACACCGTGCCGGTTTCGGTGGTGCTATTAAAATGCAGATCACGCCGCGCAATGATATCCATCAAGTCGCTGGGCAGTAGCCCCTGATAGGCATCGCTTTGCAGGTTGTCCGTGGCTATATAGTATTTGGGCTGCCCTTGATAGTTGTAAAACAGCCCGGTATCCAGGTCATAGCGCCCTTGGGTCAGCAGCTTCAGCGTCATAAACGGATGCGTTGTGCCGCCTTTACGCAGGTTAATTTCAATCGCCTGCAAGTCCCAGCTGCCGTCGGCTTGCGGCACGGCAATAAAGTCGAGTCCGAAGCGCTCTAAGGCTCCTTTGCCCGCTAAGCGCTTGCCCACTTGCAGCCCGTAGTCCTGCACCTGGAGCCGATAGGCATCGTCAGCCGGAAACCGACAGCCCAAAAACACCTGCCCGTCTGGGCCACCCAGGATCTGGTCGTGGGTGGAGAGAATTTCGACTTCGCCGGTAGGCATCACCTGCCCTTGCACGCTGGGCGAGCGTTTGTTTTCCCCTTCTACAAAGGCTTCTACAATCGCTCCTAATTCTGGAATTCGTCGGCTAAAATGCGCCCAGGTTTCATGCTCTGACTGGAAGCTCATCTGCTCAAACTGCTGATGCAGCTTGGCCACTCGTACAGCGCGCTCAGCCAATCCAGGCGCAAT
>CASBQH010000224.1 GCA_949127695.1 Synechococcales cyanobacterium PMM_0073 | reverse complement strand
CTCTCAGTGGGAGCCTGCATTTTAATTATTGGCCTTAACTTTCTGGCGCAAATCTACGCCATTGGCTATCTAGAAATGGACTGGGGCTGGGCAAGATTCTACGCCATGCTGGCGCTGTTTGAGGCTGGACTCTGCGCGCTGGTGCTGACTGACTCGCTGTTTTTCAGCTACATGATTCTCGAAATTTTGACGCTGGGCACCTATCTGCTGATTGGCATCTGGTTTAATCAGTCGCTGGTGGTGACGGGCGCAAGAGACGCTTTTTTGACCAAGCGGATCGGTGACTTATTTCTGCTGATGGGCGTGCTGGCGATCTATCCGCTGGCGCATACCTGGAACTATAGCGAGCTGGCGGTTTGGGCTGAGACAGCACAGGTTGACCCGAAGCTGATTACGCTGGTGGGGCTGGCGCTGCTGGCGGGGCCAATGGGCAAATGCGCCCAGTTCCCGCTGCATCTCTGGCTCGATGAAGCAATGGAAGGGCCATTGCCCAGCACGATTTTGCGGAACTCGGTGGTGGTGGCGACTGGGGCTTGGGTGCTGGTGAAGCTCCAGCCCGTGCTCGAACTCTCGCCTACTGTCCAGACCGCCATGATTGCGATTGGAGCCGTCACGGCCATTGGCGGCACTTTAATTTCGATTGCCCAGATTGACATCAAGCGCGCCCTGTCTTATCTGGTCAGCGCCTACATGGGGATTGTGTTTATTGCAGTCGGAGCCGGACAGTCCGATGCGGCTCTGCTGATTGTTTTAATTCATGCGGTGGCGATGGCCGCTTTGGTCGCCAGCGCTGGCTCAATTGTGCTGAACAATATCACCCAAGATTTAACCCAGCTCGGCGGACTGTGGAGTCGGCGTCCTGTGACTGGCCTCTCGTTTGCAATCGGGGCACTGGGGCTAGTATCGCTGCCGCCGCTGGGCGGGTTCTGGGCCATGCTCGCGCTGACAAACGGGTTGTGGCAGAGCGATCCAGCGCTGGTGGGTCTGCTGTTGCTAATCAACGCGCTGGCGGCCTTCAGCCTCACCCGCACCTTCGGCCTAATTTTTGCCGGTCAGATCCAGCAGATGACGGTGCGCTCGCCTGAAAACCTCTGGCCAGTCACGCTGCCGATGGTGATTTTGGCTGGGTTTGTGCTGCATGTGCCAATGGTTTTGAGCAGCCTGTCTTTGCTGCCTAGCTGGGCAAATGTTAGTAAGGATCTGGCGCTGCTGCTCACTTGGTCGAGCATTTTTGGCATTAGCCTGGGCGCAGTCTGCTATGTCGGCGGCTCGATCAAAAAGCCGATTCAGCTGCCCTGGAAGCCGCTGCAAGATCTGTTTGCCTACGATTTTTACACGCCCCGGCTCTACCGCTCTAGCGTGGTGGGCAGCGTTGATATTGTTTCGCGCATTACCGACTGGCTCGATCGCTATGTGGTGGATGGTCTGGTGAATTTTGTCGGCTTCTCTTCAATTTTTGGCGGCGAGGCGCTGAAATATGGCAACTCCGGTCAAACTCAGTTTTATGCGCTGACTATTGCGATTGGCCTGGTGATTACGGCGATCTGGATGAGCTGGTCTATTTTGTCTAGTCTGTCGCTGAATACAGATCTGGTGGCGCTGGCGACAAGCTGGCTGCATCTGGCTTAGCTCAATCTTCGGTCTATTCACTTTAACTATCCTGCTGTCTTATGCTGAGCCTACTCATTTGGCTACCCATTTTGGGAGCGATCATTGTTAGTTTTTTACCCGCCTCGGTGCCACCCAAGCAGATTCGCAATGCGGCGCTGATTGTGACTGGCGTGACGCTGCTTTGGACAATCTGGCTGTTCACGCAGTTTGATCTGAGCAGCGCTGGCTTTCAGCTGCGCGAATATCTGCCCTGGATTGAAACCCTGGGAATGAACTACGAGCTGGCGATGGACGGACTATCGCTGGTGATGCTGGGCATTAACAGCCTGCTCACCTTCATTGCCCTGCTCAGCGCCTCTGAAAATACCGAGCGGCCCAGGCTGTTTTATTCGCTGATTTTGCTAATCTGCGGCGGCGTGGCGGGCGCGTTTCTGGCGCAAAACCTGCTGCTGTTCTTCCTGTTCTACGAGCTAGAGCTGGTGCCGTTCTATCTGCTGATCTCGATCTGGGGCGGCGAAAAGCGCGCCTATGCGGCTATCAAGTTTTTGATCTACACGGCCATGTCGGGGGCGCTGATTCTGGCGGGCTTCTTGGGGCTAATCTGGCTGACCGGCAGCGCCAACTTTAGCTACGTGGCAGCGCTGGGGCAAACCCTGCCGATGAATTTACAAATTCTGCTGCTGGCGATTCTGCTGGTCGGGTTTGGGATCAAAATGCCGCTGGTGCCGTTTCACACCTGGCTGCCCGATACCTACGTGGAGGCTTCCATGCCCGTCACCATTCTGCTGGGCGGCGTCTTGGCCAAGCTGGGCGCTTACGGAATTCTGAGATTCGGGCTGGGGCTATTCCCCGAAGCTTGGTCGTCACTGGCTCCAATCCTGGCTACCTGGGGCGCAATCAGCATTCTCTACGGCGCAATGGCGGCCATTGCCCAAAAAGACATTAAGCGGATGGTGGCCTACAGCTCAATTGGCCATATGGGCTATATTCTGCTGGGAGCGGCTGCCCTGACGCCTTTGGCGCTGACGGGCGCAATGTCGCAGATGGTGGCGCATGGCTTGATTCTGGCGATCTTGTTTAACATGGTCGGCGTGATTGAGCAGAAGGTGGGCAGCCGCGATCTAGATGTGCTGAACGGCCTGCTCAACCCAATTCGCGGCCTGCCTTCAATTGCCTCGCTGCTGATTTTGGGCGCAATGGCGAGTGCCGGAATTCCGGGTCTAGCGGGCTTTATAGCTGAGTTTTTGATCTTCCAGGGCAGCTACAGCGTCTTTCCGGTTCAGACCTTACTGGCGGTGTTCGGCACGGGCTTGACTGCCGTTTACTTCGTGATTCTGCTCAACCGCACCTGCTTTGGCCGCCTCGACAACAAAACCGCCTACTACCCCAAAGTGGAGGTTGGAGACAAGCTGCCGGCGCTGGTGCTGGCATCCCTGATCGTCTTGTTCGGCGTTCAGCCCACCTGGCTGGTGAAATGGGTCGAGGCTAGTTCGACTGCCTTGGTTGCTGCCGTGCCGATTGCGATCGAACATCGGATTGCCGCCCTGCCTGAAGCTGTACCCGCTTTGCCTGAAGCTTTACCTGCTTTGCCGACTGCTCACTCTTCACTGGAGAACCTGCCATGACCGCTACTTTGCTAGAACCAAACCAAACCAAGCTGCCGCCCTCGACGCATGAGTTTGCCGAGATTATCCATCGCCTCGAAGCCGGCGGAGCAATGCTGCCCGACACGCCCGAAAACCTGATGCAGATCATTGGCCTCTACAAAGCCTATGCGGTGCCGATGGATTTCTACTGGCGCGATCTGCTCTATATTGCCGAGCAGGTGTTTCTAAATCCGCTGCCGTTTTTCAAATACTTTATCTCGGACGAGTATCTCCAGCGGCAGAACCACTATTCTGGCGAGAATCCCGATCTGCGGTTTTGGCGCGGCACGGGCAGCGCTCACCCAGAATTACTAGACTTTATGCAGAAGGGCGAACTCCAGTCCAAGCTGCCGCGCTTGCTGCATCATCTGTATCATGATCGGATCAACATGGAGTTTGCCGAGGAATGTATGCGAGCCATGCTCTGGCACGGGCGCGACATCGGCATTGGCCTGTTTGACGCCTATCTCGATAGCGAAGAATATCGCCAGAATGCGGATCGGGCAATCAACGCCTATTTCAAAAACAACCCGGCGATGCAGGCGCTCTACAAAGCCTTCCCCGAAATGTTCGTCGAGCAGGTGCGGCAGATGTCCTACTACTCGAACCTGGGGCTGTTCTGGGAAGTGATGGCTCCGGTGTTCTTCGAGATGTCTGATCTGTATGATGAGGGCAAGATCGCCAGCGTACCCGACGCGATGGACTTCTTGGTCAACGGCATTTTTGCCATTGCCGGACGCCCGATCTATCATCACGTTTACATCGACGGCGAATGCATCGAAATTAT
>CASBQH010000223.1 GCA_949127695.1 Synechococcales cyanobacterium PMM_0073 | reverse complement strand
GGGGGAAGGGGGCAACCTACCGCACCAGCAGCGACATATACCGCCCTGCCGCCAGCGGAGCCGGAATTAGCGGGCTAAACTGGCTGCGGTCAACCACCACCTGCTTCACCTGAAACTCATTCATTGTATGGATGATCTGCTCTCTGGTGCCAACCAGCCAAATCTGCAAACCCTCGCCATGCGGACGTTGCAGCAGTTCGTTGAACTCTGAAGACATCGGTTTTTCCTCTAATTTATGTTGGGTTTAGAGGGCTTGAAGCTCAGTGATAGCTTAATCACTCTCATGAACAAGGTATGCTGATCATTTACAATCAGCACAGCCTAGCGCCACGCTCATCACGCGGCGGTAAGTTAGCTGGCTAGCGGTGGTAAGAACACTTCTAGTCAGCGACCTCGCCTCAAGCCCAGGTTTACCGGCTTTCAGATGCCAGTTAAAAAAGCATAGACTAAAAGTATGGGTTGCACAAGCGGGGAGCAGAAATTTCTTAGGGCTGGTTCAAGATAGCCCAACTCTCTATCCCGGCATTCAGCAACGCCAAATTTCAGGCTAACGGTGGGGCTGAGCCGAGGCTCGCAGTTGCAGCAGCACAATAGCTGGAATTAGATAGAGATAGCAGGCATAGGGGATAAACTGCCAGTTGGTCGTGAGTACGGTAGCGGGAACCAGTCCGGCAATATTCCAGGGAATGAGCGGCGACAGCACCACAACCGTATTTTCGAGATCGAGCGCTAGCTGTTCAGGTTGTTCATAGTTTTGCTGCACCAAATCTTCAGTCAGCAGAATGCCGATGGTTTGCGTACAGCCAAAGGCAGCGGCAAATAGGCCAATTAGCGCCGTGTTGCCAAACCGCTGAGCGTTTGCGCCAAACTGCTCTGGCTGATGGACTCGAATTAGCCGTTTGAGGCTAGTTTTGAGCAGTCCGGTTCCGCCCAAAATTCCGGCCAGCGAGGTCGAAATTAGCACCGTGCCGCAGACTTTTAGCATGGGCAAAATGCCGCCGCCGCGCAAGATTGCCTGAATTGGGCTGTCAGATTCTAAGCGAAACCCCCAAAGCGTAAACTGCAAAACCTGACTCGGCGCATAGTGCTGGTGAGCGATCGCCAGCCAAATCGCAGCCAAAATACTCAGCAGCATTGAATATTTGGCTTCGATTCGCAGCAGCGCCAGAACTACAATCAAGCCCGCAGGCAATAGCACAATGGCATTGAGGTCGAACAATTGGCGCAGGGCAACGCTCAAGCTTTGATCATTTGTCTGCATCGGATAGAGCAAAGACAACCCTAAATAAATGCCGCAGCTGACCACCAGCGGCCAAAGCCCAGTTTGCAGCATCCGCTTCAGGTTGCCATACAGATCAGTTTGGGTAATGGCCGCAACCAGATGCGCGCTCGAAGACATTGGCGAACAGCGATCGCCCAAATAGGCTCCGGCAATCACTGCGCCTGCAATCATCTGGGGATTGACATTGCTGCCTTTGGCCATAATCATCATCGCGAGGCCAATCGTGCTGGCTGCTCCAAACGATGTGCCAATCAGCAGCGACACCAGACTTGTTAACAGAAAAGCCGCCAGAATAAACCAGCGCGGTTGAATCAACTGAATGCCATAGTAAACGATTGCGGGTACAGTTCCGGCAGCGATCCAGGTGGCGGTTATAGCTCCAATCAGAGTCAGGATTGTGAATACGGGTAATGCCTTGAGGCTACCCTGATAGCTCATCTGCCAGAGCGACTGTAGCGAAAACCCTCTGGAAAGGCAGATACCGATAAATAAGGCCAAGACGAACAGCAGTGGATAAGCAACATACACGCCGTTGACCGTACAGAGCAACAGTAGCGTAACCGATCCTAGAAGCGCCAAGCAAATGTCCATCTTTGCCCCAAACCTAGCTGAGTTTTCTTTAGCCTAATGATTCGCTCGCCCCCAATCAACGCTCTATTGGGGTAGCCATACGACCCAATGCCAAGTTATCTAAAGGTTTGCTGGCTTTTTTAGAAATCTTGCAGCAGGTTTCCCTGATCAGAGATGATTGAAGCTAGCAACTGTGAAACCCCGAATGTAAACAGCTATGGCTTCAGCGCCCCCGTCCCATATTTCTGGCCTCGATCTTTGGCAGTGGCGGCAGCAGGCGCAGGCCGCAGATGCAGAATTGGCTGACGAACTCGACTGGCTGCTTCAGGCTGCCGGACTCGATCCGCTCAGTCTGCGGTTGGAAAGCTTTAAGCATTCAGAGCTGCGGCTCAACTGGTCGTTGGCTGAACTAGATCAGCTTTGGCAGCGGCGAATTCAAGCGAAAGTGCCAGTGCAGTATTTGGCAGGCGAAACCGCTTGGCGGCAGTTTTTGCTCACGGTTTCACCCGCCGTGCTAATTCCGCGCCCCGAAACCGAGCTGCTGATCGATCTCGCCAAAATTCTAGCTACAGCCGCCCCGGCTCAGTTACAAACGGGACATTGGGCTGATTTGGGCACAGGCAGCGGCGCGATTGCCTTGGGCTTGGCGGCAGCGTTTCCAGCAGCTACAGTTCATGCAGTAGAGCTGAGCGCCGCCGCCTTGCAGATCGCCCAGCAGAATGCAGCGCGGCTGGGGCTGTCGGTGCAGTTTTATCAAGGCTCTTGGTTTGCGCCCTTAACGCAGCTGCGCGGTCAGCTCAGCGCCATGGTGGCCAATCCGCCCTATATTCCGCAGGCGATGATTGCCGAGCTTCAGCCTGAGGTTGCCCAGCATGAGCCGCATTTGGCGCTGGATGGCGGGCTGGACGGGCTAGACTGCATTCGCGAGCTGGTTGAAGCAGCGCCAGCGTTTTTGATTCCTGGCGGGCTTTGGCTGGTCGAGCTGATGGCGGGGCAGGCCAGCGACGTGGTGCAGCTTTTAGAGCAGCAGGGT
Organism: Synechococcales cyanobacterium PMM_0073; assembly: GCA_949127695.1. Lineage (GTDB taxonomy): Bacteria > Cyanobacteriota > Cyanobacteriia > Elainellales > Elainellaceae > Elainella. Next base: position 2,622 of record CASBQH010000223.1, on the reverse strand, counting down.
GAATATCACTCAATTCAAATTCACCTAGATTTATCAGGAATTCAGCGGTTTGTCTCGGCTTATCGCTGCTAATTTAAGATTTTTAGCGCCGACGAATATGCCTCAGCTCTCTCTGCCCGACTTAATTGCCGCCGCCCAATCTGGAGCATCGCTGATCAGCTTCCCCACGGATACGGTGCCCGCTCTGGCCGCTCGCCCGGAGGCCGCAGGCTTAATCTATGCCGCCAAGCAGCGCAGCAAATCGAAGCCGCTGATTTTGATGGGCGCTAGCTCTGCCGACCTCTGGGAATTTGCCACAGGCAGTCAGGCCGAACGCCTGGTTTGGCAGCAGGTGGCCGCGCAATATTGGCCGGGAGCGCTGACGCTGGTGCTGCCTGCCAGCGCAAAGCTCTGCCCAGCCATGAACCCCACCGACCCCACCAGCATTGGCCTGCGATTGCCCAATCATCCAGTCGCTCGGCATATTCTGGCGCTGACGGGCGCTTTGGCCACCACCAGCGTCAACCGATCCGGCGAGCCAGCCCTGCTGACGTTGAGCGAGATTAACCGCCAGTTTCCAGAAGTTGGCACGCTCTCAGAGCGCGAACTGGCTGAACTAGAGAGCAGGTTGACAGATTCGGAGTCTGGTTCGAGCCAGCCAGCCAGCCAGCCTTCTAGCCAGCCTTCGACCGTCGCTAAATGGACGGGAGACGGCTGGCAAATTTTGCGGCAAGGCGAGATTCGGCTGGCTTGAGCCAGCGCTTAAGGCCGATGCGTCCGGCGTAGCTCGGTGATTTGGTCAGCAATATCTAGAATCGACTGTGGCATATCTGGGCCAGTTAGGATCAAATCCACCTGCCCTGGACGCTGCTCAATAAAGCTTAAAACTTCGGCCTCGGAAATCAGCCCATAGTTGATCGCCAGACTCAGCTCATCTAGTACCACCAGCGAATATTGATTTTCGGCCACCACCCGCTGCGTATGCTCCCAGAGTTCGCGCATCGCCAGTTTTTCGGCCTCCAGCAGTCCGGGAGCAGCAAGTTCTGGGGTATCAATGCAGCGCGTCAGATTGCAGCGAATCCAGTCAAGATGCTGCGCCAGCTGAACCGGGTGCTGATAGCCTTGGCCAATGCCGCCTTTGAGAAACTGCACCACCAACACCGGCGTGCCCTGACCGGCAATTCGCAGCGACTGCGCCATGACGCTAGTAAAGAAGCTGCGGTGCGGACAGGTAAAGACCTGGACTAAACCTTCCACGGCATAAGACAGGGAATGATTGCTGCTCCGAGCCGGAGCTTCGAGTTGGGAAACCATAGAATGAAGCCGCCTAAAACGAAAAACTGGGCTGAGCGATTCACGGCTTAAAAAAGAATTAATAATCTCTAGATTAGTACAGATGCACGAATTTAAATCAGCCAAAAGCCGTGAGCTACTTCTGATAAATATAGCGTGGTGGCTGGCTTAATTCCGCTACAAAACGCTACATATAGCGGAATTGCTGCGGCTCTGCGGCTCCGGCTCTGCCCCGAATGCTGCAACCAGCGGCCTTGGGGCGATCTTTCGCAGCAAGATGCGCCTGCTGTATTCTAAGTAAGGATCTGCGGCACGGGCTTAATCCATCAGCAAGGCAACCAGGGGCATTTATTTTATGTGGCAGCGTCCTGATCAGCGTCAGCCCGATCAACTCCGTCCAGTGCGATTTGAGCGCAACTTTACCCAATTTGCAGCAGGCTCAGTCCTGACGCACTGCGGCAATACGCAGGTGCTGTGCAGCGTCACGATTCAGTCGGGCGTGCCCCGGTTTTTGGAAGGCAGCGGCCAAGGCTGGCTGACCGCCGAATACCGAATGTTGCCCACTGCCACCGCTCAGCGTCAGCCGCGCGAGTTTATGAAGCTCTCTGGCCGCACCCAAGAAATTCAGCGCCTGATTGGCCGCAGCCTCCGCGCCGCGCTGGATATGAAGCGCTTAGGCGAACGCACGATTACCGTCGATGCCGACGTGCTGCAAGCCGATGCCGGGACGCGCACCGCCTCAATTACGGGCGGCTTTGTGGCACTCTGCGACGCGATTCAGAGCCTGATTGAAGCCGGGGAGCTAGAAGATTCGCCAATTTGCCACCAGATTGCGGCCATTTCGGTGGGGCTGCTGGAGGGCGAGGTTTTGCTGGATTTGAACTACCCGGAAGATGTGGCGGCGGCGACCGACTGCAATCTGGTGATGAACGAAAATCTGGACTTAATCGAAATTCAGGGCACGGCGGAAGAAGGTCATTTCAGCCGCAGCCAGTTTAACCAGATTTTGGATCGAGCAGAGCAGGGAATCCAGCAGTTGATGGAGCTACAGCGGCAGGTGATTCCGGCAGGTGTTTTGCAGCTTTAGCGCCAAAACCTAAAAGTTTTCTGTGAATGCTTTGCAGTCTGTTTTAAAGAATGCGATGCTAAGATGCAGGTGGATCCTATATTCACCTAAAATCCAGTCGGAAAACCGGGGAAGCCGGAGCGACTGCTGTTCTATATATATTCGCCAGACAAGCCGCAATGGTTACTACTCCCTCCCTGCCGATATCCCAGCCCGCATCCCAACCCGCATCCCAACCCGCATCTCAGCCTAGAGTTTCTAAAGTTGAAGGTTTAAAAGAGCGG
>CASBQH010000222.1 GCA_949127695.1 Synechococcales cyanobacterium PMM_0073 | reverse complement strand
TTTTGCGGTACGATCTGTTTTGGGTGAGGTCATTGCTTTTAACTGCTGAATCCTTTGTAGTGACTGTATTCTCGCAGTTTTTTGACCTCACTTTCTACACACTGGTGAGAAATCCGGGTAGATGCAGCCGTGTTTGAAGCGTATGGGTGGGAGGATCTGGCGGGGAGATCCCCCCTAACCCCCCTTAAAAAAGGGGGAACCGGAATGGAGCAGAGCAATCCTGAAAATCCAAACGACAATCCCGAAGCCACTCCGGAAGTCCCCCTTTTTAAGGGGGATTTAGGGGGATCTCCATCTCACAGCATGAACGAACAGATCCTCTCGCGCCTCGTTGCCCTCAACGCCCAGCGCGCCGAAGAAGAACGCAACGGACTTGTGCGGTGGCTGCGACCCGACTATCAAGCCCCCGGCGAAACCCAAACCCAGCAGGTGCTTGCAGGCATCACTTCAGTCGAGACGCAAGCCATTATCCCAGTTGAACAGCAGCCCTTCCCCAAAGCCGTCAAAGACCAGCTAGCCACCCTGCGCGACCTGCTTCGCACCCAAGGCGGCGAATGGACAATCGACCAGCTGGCAGCGCAGTTTAAGGGAGGCAAGAAAAAAGCGATCCAAGACGGACTCGATAGCCTGGAGGCACTCGGTATTATTATCTGTAATCGCGAAGACTCAAGCAACCGCTGGTACTTCGCCGATCTCCAGCAGGTAAGCTAGGGGCGAAGACTATCCTCACAGACGGGCTAAACTGAGACCAGCAGTTCTCTGTAAGGGCTTTGCAAGTCTATGAAATGGCGCGTCATTTTTTTTAGAGCCTGATCCTGAAACCCACGAATGGGTAATCTGGTGTCCAGAATTACCGGGCTGTATTTCGGCTGGCATCACTGAAGCAGAAGCATTAGAAAATATTAAAGAAGCAATTGAACTCTATCTCGACCCTGATCCAATCGAAGAGGCAGAACGAGCGGCGGAACTGTCGGATGATCCAACGACGCGGGCTGGCGCAACTTCAGGCAGAGCAGAGGCAGTAAACTAAAGATAAACCGTAGAGGCAAGGCAATGGAGCAAATTAAGATTCGCAAAATCATTCTCAGCGACTCTCTCCAGTTAGAAGGACTCTCCCAGTTTCAAGGTCAAGAAGTCGAGATCTTAATTTCGTTAGTCGTCAACAGTCCTCAGCCTCCAAAGCCCGGTTTCATGAAATTTGCCGGAATCGCTCACTCTGAAGCCGCCCTTCTAGAAGCCCTAGAAGCCGACATCCTGGCAAACCGTCGTTTAGATTTACAGCGAGACTGGTGAGAAAAGCCGTTCTAGACACCAATATCATCTCCTACTTTTTTCGAGGACAGCCGAAAGTGGTTGAACAACTGACGCAATACAGTCAGTTTCACGATCTGCTTACTTTTTCGCTGCTCACCTACTATGAAATCAAAAGCGGATTGCTCTACAGAGATGCCAGAACCCTCTTAGCCCGCTTCCAAGAGCTAGCCGCCGCCAGCGAAATCCTGCCGCTGACTCTGACCACCATGAACATTGCTAGCACAATCTATGCAGACCTGCGAGCAAAAGGACTGCTGATTCCGCCCATTGATATCCTGATTGCAGCAACTGCAATTGAACATGACTGTCTATTAATCACTGCCAACACCCGTCACTTTGAGAATATCGTAGGATTGACCCACGAAAATTGGACAGAATAACCTCTTTGCAGTAGGTCATTGAGGCAAAACAAGCGGCGGAACTGTCGGATCATCCGGAGACGCGGGCTGGTGCAACTTCAGGCAGAGCAGAGGCAGTAAACTAGAGTCATCGCATAACCACAGGCTCAACTCAATGGCCGAACCCATCACCCAACCCACGCAAACCACTTCTACATTTCAGCAAGCCCTCGAAACAATCGAAGCCCTTTCCCAGAGCGATCAAGAAATGCTGCTCGAAATTTTGCACCAACGGCTCAGGGACAGACGGCGGCAGCAGTTAGTTCAAGAAATTGCCGAAGTCCGTCAAGAATACGCCCAAGGAAACGTTCAGTTCGGGACAGTATCAGATTTCCTGGCGGAGCTTGATCGTTGAGACAAATCGGCTGGACGCCAAAATCACTGCGTGCCTTCAAACGTCTAGTTCGCCAAAATCCGCAGTTGCGCCCACAGATTGACCAAACGTTGACCCAACTCGCTCAAGACCCCTTTCATCCCAGCCTCCGAACACACAAATTGACCGGAAATTTAGCGGATATCTGGTCATGCTCGATTAACTATCAGCTGCGAATTTTATTTGAGTTTGTAGAAAGTCCAGACCGTGAAATAGACGCAATTGTTTTGCTGAATTTAGGCTCTCATGACGAGGTATATTGACCGGATTGCTTTTGTTGGCAGCAGAACGGTCAGATCATTCGGCGACGCGGGCTGGCGCAACTTCAGGCAGAGCAGAGGCAGCAAACTAAAGTCATCGCATGAAACAACCTCTAGTTTTTGGTCTGCCAATTATCTAGCATGAAACAGCCCTGCTATTCTACAGCCCCAACATGAACGCAGAGTAGATGGGACGCAGTTACTACGCCCCATCTACTCTGCTGTTGAAGCTGAATAGACTAGATCACAACTTGACCCAAATCAGAGGCTCTCAAGGATTGATCAACCACGATTGCCACAACGTTGCTGCCGCGCAGAATCACCGTATCAGCCCGGTTGCTGCCGTAGAAGTTGCCCGATGCACGAACGCTATAGCGCGAAGCAACATCAAGCACGTTGAGCACATCGTCTACTTTATTGAAGTCGAAAATGATCGCTTTAGAGTTGTCGCTATTGGGACGATTAGAGCCTTTGCCCCCCAAGTAGTTGCTGAACAGGTTGACCTCATCGACAACCCCAGCGCCGCCGCCCAGGTAGAACTCATCCTTCTCAGCAATCCGCGAAGCGTTCCGCGAGGTGTGAGAATTGAGGATGTCGCCATCATCACCGCCAGAGATAAAGTCAGAACCCAGACCGCCCGTTAGCGTATCGACGCCAGCTTCACCCAGCAGGATATCGTCACCGAGTTCGCCATCAATTGTGTCGTCGCCCTCTTCGCCGTAGATGATGTCATTGCCGTCGCCGCCAAACAATGTATCCAGGCCGTCACCGCCGTAAAGCGTGTCGTTGCCCTCTTCGCCGAAAACAGTGTCATCATCCAGACCGCCCAGGACAAAATCATCGCCTGTGCCAGCTTCAATGATATCTAAACCTTCGCCACCGTCGATGATCTCATTGCCACCTTCATCGTCCACGATCAGGTCATCACCGGCCAAGCCGTTGATCAGATCATCTAGCTCAGTCCCAAATAGATCATCATCGCCGATCGTGCCTAGAATTACGTTTGCCATGAAAGATTCTCCTTTGTTTATCGCTATTATTTGGTAATCATTCCTTAATCCGACCCGCAGCCGAATTTGTAGCGGTGATTACCATGCCCTATATTTCTCCGCTTGGCACAGAGCAGATCCGGATAAAAATAATTGCGTTTGCAGCTTGTTGGAAATCTTTTTTTCAAACCACTTAAAATGGCCAAACCTGCGCTGTTTGAGTATCAAAAACCCTAATCATGCAACCGTAAAATCTTCCTGCTTGTGGTCATTTATTGCTGAAAGTTCAGAAGATTTACGGTGGATATGATGGAAATTTCTGAGGCTATATTCTTAACTATCTAGTGAGTATAGATGCTCAAAAAACTAGCGGTATTTTGCTAAGTAAATTTTCGCGATTCAACAAATTTCTGGACAGAATGCCCCTCAGCGCCTAGATTGTTCAAAAGTCGTTAAAACAATCATGGCTGACTCTGCACATCCGTCCCGACTGACTCCTCGACTGGCCATTCTCTTCGATGCTGAAAACGTCAGCTCCGCCATCGTCAGCCCGCTGCTCCGCCGCCTGCGAACCCATCGCTTTATCACCGTGAAGCGAGCCTACGGCGACTGGAGCCAGCTCCAAGGTTGGAAGAGCGTCTCGCTCAGCCACGGCATTCAGGCCATCCATACGCCGCATTACGTCTCTGGCAAAAACGCCGCCGATATGTTGATGACGATTGATGCAGTTGATCTACTGCATCAGCAGGTGCGCTGGTTTTGCATTGTCACCAACGACAGCGACTTCACGCCGCTGGTGCATCGGCTGATTGGCGGCGGAGCCAGAGTGGTAGGCTTTGGGTCACGCAAAGCCGCCCAGTCTTTTATCAGCGCTTGCCACAAATATATTGTCTTGGAGCAGGAATACACGGCCAAGGCATTACGAAAAGCTGCCGTTATGGCGGATCTGGAGCGAAAGCGGGCGGCAGAACTGCCAGAAACAGCTGAACAGGCAGCTGCCCGCGCCCAGCTTGCCGCCTCGTTGCAGGAAATTTTTTGGGAGGCTTCGCCGCAGAATGACTGGCTTAACCTCAAAGACTTTCACATTCAGATCCAGCGTCACCAGCCCGGTTTTTCCTGTCGGCAGTTTGGCCATAAACGCATGGTCAAGCTGATGGAAAGCCTGAATTTGTTTGAGCTTCGCAAAATCAAAAACCCGGCTGCATCCAGTCAGGTGAAGCATGAGCTACGGCTGAAGCAAGCTGAGCCGATTAGTCTACCAGCCCCAGCTGCCCAGTCCGCCCTTGAATGGCCCAACAATATTTGAAGTGATCCAGCCGCCGTAAAAGTCTCCCGGCTGCGACTGCACCCGCTCGCCCTCTACATAGCAAGCCTGCATCCGGCTGGGATAAAAGGCGACGTAGTTCATAATCTCAGCAAAAGCGGGGGTGGGTTCTGGATAAAACCAGGCGGCGTCTTCGGCCTGCTGCTCGCCTACGGCAATGCTGTAGTAAGCCGCCTGCCCTTTCCATTCGCAGAAGCTGCGGCGCGCACTGCGGCTAAAGTATTCCAGCCGAATATCTTCAGGCGGAATGTAGTAGCTGGGCGGATGGCTAGTTTCCAGGACGCGCTTAGCCTGACGGGTCTCGGCAATCACCACCTCGTTAAACAGAATCTGGACATGCTGAGTGGAGTCTTCTAGGCGCGGCGGGCGCGGATAGTCCCAGACAGATTCTTGACCTGGAGCAGGCGGAGTACGGTTGACCATAGGATTTACTCATCTAGACGCAAAATTCAAAACATTGCCTCACGCGCCTGAACCGCTGCGGCATTTGCACCGGCTCGATTCACCTGCTGGTTGAGTTCGCGGATGCGGCGAGAGAGCAGGCGAATGATATTCACGGCAATATCTGGCGTTTCGTCAATGGCTTCATAGAGCTGCTGCTGACTCAGCATCAGGCAGTCGCAGCCTTCCAGCGTGGTGACTGAGGCCGAACGCGGCTCGGCGTCTAGCACCGCCATTTCGCCAAAGCAGTCTTCGCGCTGGAGCTGCGCCAGCTCATAGTCGCCAATATGCACCCGCACACGGCCCGAAGCCAGCACGTAGAGCGATCTGCCCTCGTCACCCTGCCGCACAATTAAATGGTTGGCTGGAAACGAGAACTCCTGCATGGTGGCTGCCAGCCGCACCAAAAAATCATCGCGCAGCTCTTGAAAAATTGGTACCTTCTGAACGAGCAGCAGCCGCTGAATGCTGGTGAGCATGAAGACTAAACCGTGAGGGTGGAATTAAATCTGCTTGAGGTCTGCATCTGTAGCCGATCCAGCATCAGTTGGCGGCGGCGGAGAGCCTGGGGGCAGCAGCGGCGCGGTGGCGACAGGTGAATCCAGCCCCAATTCTGCCATAATTTGGCTGATTTGCGCCTGCACCAGCGGGTCAGGATCTGGCTTGAGCGCCGGCAGCACCTGCCTCAGCGCCTGGGGAGAGGCTAGCCGCAGATAGGCCAAAACCGCCTCGCGGACAAAGCCAGTTGGCGATCTGAGGCAGGCAATGGTCTGATTGGCGCTGAGGTTCCAGCGCGACTCGCGCGCCAGATGGAAGCAGCAGGCCAAGCTCCAGTCGGATAAAAAATGCCTTAGCTCCACCAGGTATCGCAGGCGCTGCTGAGGCGGCATTGGTCGATAGGGGGCAAATTCTGCCAGATGCTCTAATCGCTCGGCGTCGGTTGCGGCATCCAGCAGATTCAGCAATGTGCGCTTTTGGGGAATATCCAGCAGATTATCCAAAATCTCTAGCCCCCGCGCCCGATCTTCAGGCGACTCTGACTCCAGGCTAAAGGTCGCCGCCCGCACCTGATTTGGGTCATATAAAAACTGCATGAGCAAGAAGAAGCGCTGGCTGGCATCCGCTGCCAGGATTTGTAAGGCGCGCTGCAAGAGCTGAGTCGCCTCAGAGTCGCTCTGGAGGTCGATCCGTGCGGCGCAGAGCTGCGCTAGAAACTGGAGTTCCTGCATCATCAGCGTTTCCAGGCCGCTGCGCCCCAGCTGATCGGCCACCGCCTCAATGCCCAGCTCTTGCGGCAGCTTCAGCAGCACTTGCAGCAGCATGGCGCGGTTGTTGCCCCAGCCGGTGAGCAGCTGCCGAATCAGCAGGTCAATCGCCTCAGCGGTGCCAATTTCACCGATGGTTTGCCAAGCGTACCGCCGCACCAGCAGTGGCTGATAGCTATTCTCGGCCAGCTTTTGCAGCATCGACAGCGCATCGTTGCCCAGCCGAATTAAGGCGCGTCTTGCGGCAGGTCGAGTGGATTTGTAGTGCAGCCCGCGCAGCAGCGATCCATAATAATCCTCGGCCTGAGCTGTGCCAATGGCCTCCAGCACCGCACAGCGCACCTGCAAAGACGGATCGTTCAGCAGCGGCTTAATTTGCAGCCGCAGTGATTGCAAATAGCCTGTGTCCCCCAAGGCGCGACAGCCCATGATCCGCTCCTGCTGATGCTTGTGGGTCAGCATTCGCCGCAGCACATCCATCGCTTCTACCTGATCTCGCGCTGTGCCCTGCCGCATGATCAGCGCAGCTGCCGTACCGCGAACGGCTGGATTAACGCTGGGGCGACAGTAGGGGCGCAGCGGCGTAATTGGGCTGTGCTCGCTGAGCCAGAGATAGCGCAGGGCGGCAGCCAAGACCTCTGGCGGAGCGGTTTGGGTGAGCTGGCGCACCGGATCGGCATAGCTGGGCTGGGGATAGTCCAGCATCACGGCCAGCACCTGGCGCTGGAGATCAGGTGAGAGCTGAGACAGTAAGGGTGCCAGAATCTGGCTGGCTGTTTTGGGATCGGTGCGAATCAGCAGATCAATATAGGCATCTTTGTCAAAACCTTGCCTGGGGCGATTCATCGCTTCTTCTAGCTCGCGCCTGATCCCCTGAGCATTAACCTGCGAGAGCTTCAGCTGTCCCCAGTCTGCACTCAGCACCAGCACTTCTAGATATTGGGTGCGGAGCTGCTGTACGGTTCGCAGCCAGCCCCAGGCCAGCAATGCCGTCACGCCCAGAAAAAACAGGCTCTGCCAATATTTGGCGACTGCTGGAGCCGCAGCGAAAAACGGCAGCCGGAATCCCCAGATGATCAGCAGCATGACCAGGCCGGTGATGCCGGTCGAAAGCGGCTCCGCAATGCCGCGCACGTCGGTCTGAATTCGGTCGCGCTGGGCTTCTGGCAGCGGCTGGAACAGGATTGGACTGGTGCTGGCCACCAGCGTATAGCGCAGCAGCTCGTCAATAAATTTCAGCAGGACTGCGCCAATAAACAGCGGCAGCAGCGGAGTCAGCGCCAGACAGCTCAGCCCAAAAATCACGATTGGCGAAAACTGCGCCACCCGAAAAATGCCGAAGCGCTCAATCACCCGGCCAGAAATAAACCACTGCGTGGTGAGTTCGACCAGGCCCAGCCCCGCCCCAAACAGCGCCAGAAAGTCGGCGATTTGCTCGACATCGACATTCTGCTCCAGCTGGCTGAGATACTGAAAATCAATCAGCAGCAGCAGCACTTGCAGCAGCACAAAAAAGGCCACAACCAGCAGCAGATAATGCCGCAGCTGTCCTTTGGCCTGCTGGGTAAAGCCGGATGATTGGTCAGCCAGCTGCCGCTCTGGAAACGACTGGCTGTAGGCTTGCGTCAGGTAAAACAAGACCGCCGCGCCGCCGCAGAGCATGATGCCCGCCAGCAGAATCATGTTGGGCAGCCCCAGCCAGTTGCGGAGCGGCGGTAGCGACAGGCCACTCACCACATCTGCGGCCAAAATACCGCTGCTAATCAGCGGATAGGTGCGCTTGATCTCACGGATGGTAAACAGCTGGTTGGCCGTAATGGAGGTATTCACCTCGTTCAGCACGTAAATGGCTTCTAGCCACAGCCGCATTAAAAAGATCGTGTAGCCACCCAGCAGCGCTAGGTTTAAGTCCAGCCGAAACAGAAACAGCGGCAGCGCCATCAGCACGGCTGTGACGACAATCACGCGGCGCAGCGACAAAAACCGCTGGAGCCAGGAATAGAGCAAGCCAAACCCAACGCCAATTACGGCGCTGGCCAGATAGATCCAGGGCAGCGACTCGGCTCCATATTCGCCCAAAAACAGCGCCGCCACGCTCACCTCTAGCCAGAGAATTCCGACTGAGGTGAGCGTATAGAAGGCAAACATTAAAAATGTGCGTTCGGCTTCTTCGGGGCGCAGGTTAAACCAGCGCAGAAAGAACTTGCCGCTAGACCGCTGGGTTAGGGCTAACGGTGAATTAGTCGCCATGCGGTTTCCGGTTCCTCACTCCAGCAGACTCATTCCAGCAGGCTACTGCATCTGACAGGCGATTTCAAGCCGCTTTTGGGTTCCGGCTACTTCTTAGGCGAGAGCATCATAATCATGTTTTTGCCCTCGCGCTTGGGGTCTTGCTGAATTTCGGCCACGCTTTGCAGATCGGTCGCCATTCGGCGCAGCAGCACTTCAGCTAAGTCGCTATGCTGGCTCTCGCGGCCTCGAAACATGACGGTGGCCTTCACCTTGTCGCCTTCCCCTAAGAAGCCGGTCGCTCGCTTCACCAGCACCTGATAGTCGTGCTCTTCAATTTTGTAGCGCATCTTCACTTCTTTCACGTCAGAAGTATGCTGCTTTTTGCGGGCTTCGCGCGCCTTTTTCTCTTGCTCAAACTTAAATTTGCCGTAGTCCATAATCCGGCAAACCGGCGGATCGGCCTTGTCACTGACCAGCACCAGATCCAGCTCTTTCTCTTCCGCCATTCGCAGCGCGTCGCGAGGAACCATGATTCCCAACTGACTGCCATCTGAGTCGATGACGCGAATCTTGGGGAAGCGAATTCGTTCGTTGATGGTGGGGAGGTCGCGATTCTGTTTGGTGGGAAGGTTGCTGGGTAAGGCCATGGGCAGTTTTATATAGGTTGCTGTTTTGTGATTCTAGCGACTAATTGCAGTGCGCTATTTCACTGCATTGAGCGTATTAAGGGTCTTGTGAATAACAAATATGGTAAGCCCCAGCTTTGAAAGTGGAACTATAGATTTGTTACCTGTCCATTTTAGCTGCGTTCTCTGGCTTCCTGTCCAGCTCGTCTAAGTGATTTAAGATTTTCGGCTGATTGAGCCAGCCTGATCGCTATCCATCCAGCCCTGCTCAAAGCAGCAAACTATTGTGAACCTCTGGCTACACCGACTCGCCGCCATTCCCCAGCTTTGCCTGGAAGCCGACTGTCCGCTCTGTCAGCGCTCGACTGCTGCCGTGCTTTGCCCCAGCTGTCAGCAGCAGCTCCAGCGCTCAGCCTTGCCCGATCCGGCTCAGCAGTGGCAGTCGCCTTTGCCGATTTTTGCCTGGGGACAATATGGCGGATCGCTCAAACGCACGATTGCCGCGCTGAAATATGATCGTCAGACCAGACTCGCCGCACCGCTGGGGCAGCTGCTAGCTCAAAGCTGGCTGAAGTTTTCGCCGGTGACTCAAGCTCAAAAGCTGGTGGTTGTGCCCATTCCCATGCATCCTGACAAGCAGCGGCAGCGCGGATTTAACCAAGCCGAGCTGATTGCCCAAGCCTTCTGCCAGCAGACTGGACTGCCGCTGGTGCAGGGCTTGAGCCGTAGTCGCAACACGGCTCCGCAGTTTGGACTCTCAGCCGCTGAGCGCACCGAGAATCTGACCGATGCTTTTGAGCTGGGGGCGAGCTTCCGGCGGCATCCTGGGGCTAAACGGGTGCTGCTGCTGGATGATATCTATACGACGGGTGCAACGGCTTTGGTGGCGGCGCAAACGCTGCGCCGCCATCAGATCTCGGTTTGCGGCATTTTAGCGGTGGCCAAAGCGGGCTAAAGCGGATGCATAATTGGGCTGACGGGCGGCAGCTCGGCTGAGCCAAAAATTGGCGTTGGGTCAAGCCCCACTAGCTGCTGAAACTGCGCGGGTGTGATTGTGCTGACAATCGGGCAGGCTTCCCAGGTCTTGAGCTTGCCGTGGGTCTGCGCCAGAAATTCTACCCCGCGCAGCAGCGGCACGCTCAGCCATTGATCAATCAGCGTTTCAACCAGTGCCAGCTCAAGTAATGGCTGCGGATAGCGCTGCATTAATTCTTCTAAATATAAATTAAACCCGTTGGCTTCACTCCCGCCCAGCTGATAGCTGCTGATGATATGCTTGACGCGCTGCCGATTCAGCTGTTCTCGAATTTCCATGCCCGCCAGACCAAATATTTGAGTCTTGTTTTAAGCCCATCTCAATAGATATGCTGCAACTGACTTTAATCTGTTTCCGCCAATTGATAAAGTGG
>CASBQH010000221.1 GCA_949127695.1 Synechococcales cyanobacterium PMM_0073 | reverse complement strand
GTTTGGGGTTGGGTCATGGATCTGTCCTGGGTGTTGATGAGGGTTTGATGAGCAATCTAAAGTAGCAGCAATTTAAGGCTCTGCTGCCGGGTCTAGCGCTGGCGTAACGACTTGAGTGCCCGAACTGTTAAGCTGCCGCTCTAGACGCTGACTGGCTGTTGACATGGCGTAGCAGCAGAGAAAATAAATTAAGCCGATGAAGGTATAGACTTCAACGTTGCGGCCCAGGTACTGCGGGTTGGCGAGTACCGTCTGGCCAATGCCTAACAGCTCCGTAAAGCCAATAATCGTCAGCAGTGAAGTATCTTTGAACAGGCTAATAAACTGCCCGACCATTGTCGGAATCACCGCCTTCAGCGCCTGTGGTAGCACAATTAGCCCAGTGGTCAAAAGCGGATTCATCCCCAGCGCTTTAGAAGCCTCGGCCTGACCTCTGGGCACAGCTTGCAAGCCGCCCCGCACGTTTTCGGCCAAGTAGGCGGCGCTGAACATGGTCAGACCAATCACGGCGCGAATCAAACGGTCAGTGCGAATATAGGGCGGCAGCACCAGCGGTACCAAAAACTGCGAGGCAAATAGAATTGTGATCAGGGGCAAGCCTCGAATCACCTCAATATAAATAGTTGAGAGCAGTCGAATCACCGGCAGATCGCTGCGCCGCCCCAGCGCCAGCAAAATCCCGAATGGAAACGACAGCACAATACTTACCGAAGCCGCCAGCAGAGTCAACAGCAGTCCGCCCAAATCATCTGACTTGACTGGCCTGCCAATCAGAAAGCCCCGAATCAAGCTGTAGCTAATCAGAAAAGCCACCAGCCAGACTAACGGCAGCCAGTTGCCAAAGGTCGGTATGACTTTACCGACCTGCTGCCCGACAAAAGCCAAGCCAACCAGCAGCACGAGCAGCCCCAGCGCAATCACCACTGAAGCTGGATCGCTTAGCAAGACCAATCCCACCGCCAAGACTGCGGCCAGAATACCCAGCCGAATCAGCCCGCTCCGATCAAACAGCCGCGAGTTGCGCGCCAGCACGCCCCAGCTCAAGCCCGCTGCCACCACAATCAGCCCTAGCCCTAGCCAGATGCGCCAGACTAGATTAATTGGGTATCGCCCCACCATTAGCAGCCGGAAGTTGGCCGGAATCACCGCCCAGTTTGCTTGAGTAAACGCCCAAATTAGTAGGGTCGAAACCACCCAAACCAGAAATAGACCGCTGACAATCGTCAGAGCAGTGTTGAACGGGCTGCTAAACAGATTTTTTTTAGCCCAAGCTGCGGCTCCGAGTTGGCTAATGGGGGGAGCCGAGGCAGGAGGAGTTGCGGTGGTCATGGCTTAGCAGGATAGAGATTTGAGCAGAATGAGAGCGGCGGATTCTAGCGTTCGGTGATCTGGACACGCTGGTTGAGCAGATTCATCCCCAGCGAAATAATCAGGTTGATCGTTAGATAAGTGATCATGACGAGAATCACCACTTCAATCACGCGACCGGTCTGGTTGTTAATCGTGGTAGCAATTTGATAGACATCGCCATAGGCGATGCCTGCGGCCAGACTAGAGTTTTTGGCCAAGTTAAGAAATTCGCTGGTTAAAGGTGGAATCATCACCCGCAGCGCCTGCGGAAAAATCACCAGCCGCATTGCTTGCCCAGAGTTGACGCCCAAAGCCTTAGAAGCTTCCCACTGGCCTTTAGAGACTGATTGAATGCCCGCTCGCACCGTTTCAGCAATGAAAGCTGCCGTGTAAAGCACCAGCCCCAGCAGCAGTGCGCCAAATTCGCTGGATAGATGCAGCCCGCCCGTCACGGCTTCATTGGCAAAGGCCGGAGCCTGCCACTCTAGGCCAAACAGCAGCGCCAGCAGCCCAACTGCGCCCAAGCCAAACAGCAGGTTACGGTAGCCGTTGCCGGATGCGCCCTCTAGCTCCATGACTTTTAAGCGTCGCTGCCAGAAGAAAATGACTAGCGCCAGACTGGCAATCAGCAAAGCTAGCGCAATCAGGCTGCGGGCTGAACCCGTGGGCCAGGGCAGATAGATCCCCTGATTTGAAAGAAATGTTGGACCGGGGAGCTGCACTGAATCAGCCACTCTAGGCAGTGACAGAAAGCCGACCGTATAGATAAAGAATAATTGCAGCAGCAGCGGCGTGTTGCGAAAAATCTCGACGTAGATCGAAGCAAGTTTGCGAACTAGCCAGTTGTCTGACAGGCGGGCAATCCCGACGATGATTCCCAAAATGGTGGCAAAAAAGATGCCAAATACCACGACACGCAGGGTGTTGACTAGACCCACCAGCAGCGCTCGCCCAAAGGAGTCAGTGGAGGTATAAGGGATGGCCGAATCGCCGATGCCAAACGAGGCCGGATTTGACATGAAGCCGAAGCCGAAATTCAGCCCCAGCCTGCGAAAATTGACGGTAACGTTGTTGACAATGACTGCTGCCACAATTAGCACAATCAGCATTACCAAGACTTGGCCAGCGATCTTTAAGAATCGATCATCCCGCCAAAGCGGCACCTTATGCTCTTCCATAATTTAGGGCGTGATTTGGGGCGATCAGAAAAGGATAAAACAAACCGAAGGGGCGGGATGCTGCTGTGAGCGATCCCGCCTTGATCTCTAGCGGAACGGCGGAGAATAGATCAGTCCACCTTTTGTCCAGAGATTGTTCAAGCCGCGCTCTAGGGTAAACGGCTTGCCGATATTGCGATCGTAGATTTCGCCGTAGTTGCCCACAGCCTTAATCACTCTGGCCGCAAAATCATTGGGCAGTCCCATGTCGGTGCCCAGCGTACCTTCTTTGCCCAATAGCCGCTGCACCTCTGGGTCTTTGCTAGACTCCGCTTGGGCGAGCGAGGCTTGGGTAATACCCAGCTCTTCGGCTTGGAAGGTGCTGTAGGTAATCCACTTGACGGCATCTGCCCACTTAGAATCGTTGTTGCGAACCGCAGCTCCTAAAGGCTCCTTCGAGATCACCTCATCTAGCACCGCATAGTTGTCGGGGTTGGGCAGTGACTTGCGCCGCGCCGTCAGCTGCGAGCGATCTGAGGTAGCCGCCTGACAGCGACCCTGCGTAAAGGCCGAATAGAGCGCATCTTCATCGTCAAACACCACCGGCGTGAACGGGATATTCTGCTTGCGGAAGTTATCGGTCAAGTTTTGCTCAGTGGTCGTGCCTGACTGAACGCAGATAGACTTACCGCTCAGCCCTTTTAGATCTTTGACGCCAGATGCGTTAGTGACCAGCATGCCCTGACCGTCAAAAAACGTAGTGGGCATAAACTCCAAGCCCAGCGCCGTATCGCGGTTAATCGTCCAAGTCGTGTTGCGGATCAAGACATCGACTTCGCCTGCGGCCAAGGCCGTAAAGCGCTCTTGAGCGCTGAGGTTACGAAACTCAACTTTGGAAGGGTCATCAAACAGAGCGGCGGCAATAGCGCGACAGTAGTCGGCATCCATGCCCGAATATTCGCCCTTGCTATCGACAAAGCTAAAGCCTGGAAGCTGGCCGTTGACGCCGCAGACCAGAGAGCCGCGATTAATCACCTTAGTCAGCTCACTCTCGCCACCGCCCGCATCGCCGCCAGCCGCTGTATCGCTAGAAGAGGCGCAGGCTACTGCAACCGTCGCTGTGAGCACTGTCGCCAACAGCAGAGAAATCCATTTACGCATAGAACCTTATTACACTCACCAAATGAACAGCAGTTGAGCTAATCATAAAATCAAGCTCAGGCTAGACCAAGTTTTTTGCAAGCAGAAGTATCAATTCCAACTTTGGCGCTTCAACTGTTTCCACAGTCTAATGGTTTGGCGCTTCAAGATGTATCCTGCTTTACAGTTTTTAGCTTGATGAATTAGATTAATTGCTTAAGGTGAGGATGCAAAAGTGATGCTGAATTAATTGATTAGAACCCGTGATTGGAACCCGATTGCTCAAGCTCAGACAGCTCAGGCGGGCTGTCTCTCTTGAGCAAATTCTCGAATCATGGGCAGGCGACTGTGAATATAGTCGCTGAGCAGATCTGCCTCAGAGCCACTGCCCTCGCCCAGAGGTTGCTCTGAGCGCAGCTGGCGCAGCAGCCATTGCTCTAGGCTCCTGTCATCGAGCGCCAGCGGCACGGTAGAGCGAATCCCGTCAATTAATGACCAAACTCGTCGCAGCATTGTAGGACTCATGGGCAACCTCAAACTTAAGATTTTTTTTATCTTAGCTGCTCAATAGATACCAGATCCGTCCCGACACAAGATGATATAAGAGCTACAAAATCTCTACAGAACCTCGTAAATCTTTAGACGAATCTTGATACTTCAAGCCAGAATTGCATCTTCGGCTAAGTCCGCCTCGTCAAACATCACCATATAGCTAGAGTTTGGCATGATTTGCTGCATTACCTTGAGGTGGGCTTCAGCATCGTGGCGGCGCTGAAACCGACTGAGCACGAGATGATGCAGGCTAGGCTGGAGGCAGATTAAGCACCAAGGCTGGGGGCGAATTGCTGAATTCATGAGTTCATCCGCTAAAGGCTGACTGATTGTAGCCAGCGACATCTGTTTTGCATACTGGTTTGTCTGTAAAGTTTTCACACAAATCTTGTACATATTTATGCATTAATTTCACGACTTTACGAGCAGCTCAATCAATTTCTAGCTCAAACGGCAGGCGGCTGTAGGCTCCATGCGGATCGTTCATCAGCTGCAAAATGCTTAGGTCGGCTTGCAGTCGCTTCAGCTCGGCCATGACTGGGGGCTGAGCTGGACTGCTCAAGCCCAAACTCTCTAAGCTGGCGCGACCGCTGAGCAGTTTCCGAAACAGCCGCGATTCTAGTGACTTATTCTGCGGATATTCTTCCAGCTGCCAGTCGTCGCCCAGCTTTGCCGCCTCCACCGCCGCCTGAATCGCAGCCTCCAGCCCGCCGAGCTGATCGACCAAGCCGAGACTTTTAGCGGCTGTGCCAGACCAAACCCGGCCTTGGGCAATTTCGGCCACCTTTTGGCTGGAAATTGGGCGTGACTCTGAGACAAACTGCAAAAACTGCTCGTACAGCCGATCGACGATCTGCTGGGCAATCGCCAGCTCCTGCGGCGTCCGGGGGCGAGTAATCGTATTGCCATCTGCCAGCTTGGCCGTCTTCACCACATCCCAGGTGATGCCATTTTTGTTGGCCAGCTCTTTGACGTTGGGCAACAGGCCAAACACGCCAATTGAGCCGGTGATTGTGCTGGGAGCCGCAAAAATTTGGCTAGCATAGGTCGAAATTTGATAGCCGCCGGAGGCCGCATAGCTGCCCATTGAGGCAATGATCGGCTTCTTCTGCTTAATTAGCTCCACTTCTCTGGCAATTAAGGCCGAAGCCGTGGCGCTGCCGCCGGGACTGTTCACCCGCAGCACCACGGCCTTCACCTCGTCATCTTGCCGCAGCTGGCGCAGCAGCGTCGTCAGCTGGTCGCCGCCAATCGTGCTAGGCGTGCCGTTGCCGCTGACAATTTCGCCCTCTGCATAGACCAGCGCCACTTTGTTGGGGCTAACGCGCTGCCGATTTGACAGCTCGACGGCTCTGGCATAGTTACTCAGGCTCACCTGCCGAAATGAGTCGTCATCTTTGGCTTCACCCGTCAGGTCTTGCAGTTCGCTCAGCACTTCGTCTTCCTGCATCACCTTATCAATCAGCTTCGCCGACAGCGCCTGTTCGGGCAGCAGCAGCCCCTGCTGGTCGGCAATGGTCTGGATCTGTTCGGGCTTAAGGCTGCGGCTTTTGGCAGTCGCGCCCAAAAACTCATTCCACAGATCAGACAGCAGCTTTTGGCTCTCTTCTTTGGCTTCTGGGCTATTCTCAGTGCGGGTAAAGGGTTCAACTGCCGACTTATATTTTCCGGCTCGGATCGGCTGGACGGCAATCCCATATTTTTGAAACGCGCCGCCAAAAAATGTGGTTTCTAAGCTAAAGCCGTTCAGCTCTAAGGTCGCGGTTGGGTTGAGCAAAATTTGATCCGCCACCGAGGCCAAATAATATGCTTTCTCGCTCCAGCCCGTGGTGTCATAGGCAATGATCGGCTTGCCTGACTCCCGGAATTTTTGCAGCGCCTGCCGCACTTCTTGCAATGTCGCCAGCCCAGTGCCGCTGCCGTTGCCAGAGAGATAGAGGCCAGTGATCCGATCATCTTTGGCGGCTTGATCCAGCGTTTCTAGCACCGTGCGGAGGGCGATTGTGTTGCGCGGGCTGGTGCCAGAAATCGCCTGCCCTAGCGCCTCACCCGGATTGCTGCTGGGGTTGGCATCGGTGATCTCCTGCTGAAGATCAAAGGTGAGGACTGAATCTTTCTCAACCCGCGAGCTGGCCTCTCTGGCCGCAGCTGTAATGGCCACCAGCAGCACGGTCAGCCCCAGTCCGCTGAGGAACAGAAACAGGAAGATGCCGGTAACGGTGGCAAAAGTCTGCTTTAAAAAATCGCGCATTGATTCTAAAAATAAAGAATAAGAGTGAGGCGTATATTTACTGTCTATGGCTCGCTACAGATTCTAGCCTGCCCGTTCGCAGGTCGGCGATGCTGGCGCTGCTGGTGCAGAATAGCACGGTGGCAATTTCGGCCTCCAGCGTTTCGACTAGCTCCTGCAACGCCAGCTCTGACTCTGCTGCCGCCTGCAAAAACGGCAGCGCCAGTCCGGCCAAATCTGCCCCCAGCGCCAGCGCTTTGGCAATATCTAGCCCCGTTCGCAGCCCGCCGGAAG
>CASBQH010000220.1 GCA_949127695.1 Synechococcales cyanobacterium PMM_0073 | reverse complement strand
TTGAGCCAACAGTTTGCCCAGCGGCGGGTGCATAAAGCTTATGAGGCGCTGCTGGCTGGCTCTCTGGAGGCTGGCTCTCTGGAGGCTGGCTCTCTGGAGGCTGCCGCCGCTGGACTGATTGATCTGCCGCTCTGGGGTGATCCGGAGCAGCGTCCGCGTCAGGTTGTGGATCGGCAGCGTGGCAAGCCCAGCCAAACTCAGTTCCGCGTCCTGAGCGGCGGCGAAACTGCGCGGGTCGAATTTCTGCCGCTGACCGGGCGCAGTCACCAGATTCGCGTCCATGCGGCTGATCCACAGGGTTTGGCCATGCCAATCTTGGGCGATGGGCTGTATGGTCAAGCGGGCGATCGGCTCTATCTACATGCCAAAACTCTGCGCTGCTGCCATCCGCAAACTGGGAAAACGCTACAGCTAGAGAGCGAGATGCCGTTTTGATCAGCAGCTTTGATATCGTGATTTCTCAGGCTTTGGATCTGAAGAATCTTGCCAATCTTTTTGACTGCTCATTCGCAGTTGGTAAACCCAAAGCTTAAGGCGTCGCTGACTAGAAGTTCAGAGTTCAATGAGCTGCTGAGAAAGCCACATGGCGACCGAGTTCTAGCCGCTCGCCAAACCCGTCAATCTGCTGAACGACTGCCCTGCCATCCAGAGGCTGATTCTGCGTTCACTGCGACTGGCTAGAACAGTTCCCAATAAAAGTCACCTATCTGTTATCAGCTGACGGACTAGACTGCGGCGATGGAGAGGCTGGAGATGCTGCTGGAGACGGGCTAGACTGCGGCTGAATCTGGTAGCTGTTGACGATGGTTTCGGCGTCGCTGTTGTAATTTTGATAGGGCTTGTCAATGCCAAATAGATTCAGCACGTAAATATTGTTGCCGCGCTGCTCGACTAGGCTAACGGCATCCAGCGCTTTGTCGCTTTTATCTTTGCCCGTCCAGTCAATCCGCAGGCTGCCGTCGGGCTGCACTTTTGCGGCCTGCCAGCTCACTTCTTTGAGGCGGTTGGTAAATTCAGCCTTCAGCGAGGCTTCCAGCTGCTGGTTATTCAGCTGCTTGCCCTCCGCAGAGCCATAGTCTACCGCGCCCGCAAACTGCTGATCGGCTGAGACAAACGCGACGCCGCTGCTGGTCGTTTTAAAGCTGTAGCCTCTGGGAAACGAGATCTCAAACAGGTTGTTTTTATGGCGATAGGTTTGGATCTGCGGAGTTGGGCTAGCCTGAGGTACGGGAATGCTGATGGGGGTCGGCAGCAGCGAGGGCGAAACGCTGGGTTCCACCGCGACGGGCTGCGGCTGATTGCAGCCTGCTAGCGCTAGGCTCAGAAATATCGTTTGAGTAATTTTATGCTTCTTCAAGCGCTTCTCCTGTCGTAGCCTCTGGCTTTAATAACGGGAAGGCGATCACATCTCGAATGCTGGCGCAGTCGCAGAGCAGCATAATCAGCCGATCAATTCCCATTCCCATTCCCACAGTCGGCGGCAAGCCATATTCTAGCGCCGTCAAAAAGTCTTCGTCTATGCCCTGTGCTTCCAAATCGCCTGCGGCCTTGCGCGCCGCCTGTGCCTCAAATCGCTGGCGCTGGTCAATCGGGTCGGTTAGCTCTGAGAAGCCGTTGGCAATTTCGCGCCCGACAATAAACAGCTCGAAGCGCTCCACTAGCCCGGGCTTGCTGCGGTGCGGCTTGGCCAGCGGCGAGATTTCGACCGGATAGTCGGTAATAAAAGTCGGCTGAATCAGGCTGGCTTCGACGGTCTGCTCAAAGGCTTCGTTTAGCAGACGGCCTATCGAGTCGCAGCCATCAACGTCTTTGACTCCGGCGGTGGTGGCGGCAGCTTTGGCTTGATCTAGCGAGCTGAATTGATTGAAATCGAGGCCAGTTTTTTCCTGCACGGCCTCATGCATCGTGATGCGTCGCCAGGGTGGCGTCAGGTCAATCGGCTCATCCTGATAGCTGATTTGCAGGCTGGGTGCTGCTTGGGGCAAAATGGCCTCAGCTGCCGTCACGATCAGTTCTTCTACGGTGGTCATCATGTCTTGATAGTCGCCATAAGCCTGATACATCTCAATTGAGGTGAATTCAGGATTATGCCTTGTCGAAATACCCTCGTTGCGAAAGATTCGCCCCATTTCATAGACCCGCTCAAAGCCGCCCACTACCAGCCGCTTCAGGTGCAGCTCGGTGGCAATTCGCAGATAGAGCGGCATGTCGAGGCTGTTGTGATAAGTGACAAACGGACGGGCATCTGCGCCACCGGCTTCGCTCATCAGCACCGGGGTTTCAATTTCTAGAAAGCCTTTGCTGTCTAGATAGCGCCGGATTGCCGCCGTCACCAGCGCCCGCTTGCGAAACGTGTCGCGCACTTCTGGATTGACGATCAAATCCACGTAGCGCTGGCGGTAGCGCTTTTCGACATCCGTCAGGCCATGCCATTTGTCGGGCAGCGGCAGCAGCGCCTTGGTCAAGATCTCGAAAGCCTGGACATAGACCGAGAGTTCGCCTTTTTCGGTGCGCTTGATGCTGCCTTTGGCTCCCAGAAAATCACCCACATCGGTGAGCTGCTTAATCCGGTCAAAGGCCGCAGGGTCATCTGGCATTTGCGCCTCAAACGCTTTTTTATCCAGATAGAGCTGAATTTGGCCAGACTCGTCTTGCAGCGTAAAAAAGGCCAGCTTGCCAAAGACGCGCCGCGCCATGATTCGGCCTGCCACCGCCACCTCGGTTTCCACAGCTTCACCCGCAGCCAAGTCGGCATATTTCGCCTGGAGTTCAGCGGCATGATGCGTCACCGGCCAGCGGTAGGCATAGGGCGTTAAGCCCTGCTGACGGAGCTGGTCAGCTTTTTCGAGGCGAGTTGCGCGCAGATCGTCGGAGGCCATAGTGAACTTGTTTAAGATAAAAACCTGTTGAGATAGAAACTTGAGACAAAACCCTTAATCCTGCTGATGCGCGAACTGGTAGGCTCCCACCGCCGCCAGCCCAATCGCCGTGATTAGCAGAACGGGGATACTGTACCAGGGAAATTCGCTCAGCGGCAAGTAGGCAGCAGCGCGCAGCCCGGTGCTGGTGTAGGTGAGCGGCAGCAGGTAGACGATCACTTTCATCGCAATCGGCAGCCCCTGCGGATCAAAAAACGTTGCGCCCAAAAACGACATTGGCACAATCAAAAAGTTGTTCAACAGCCCAACGCCTTCCAGCGACTTGACGTTAAGGCCAACAATCACGCCCAGTCCGGCAAACACCGCCGAGTTGAGGATCAGCAGCAGCAAAAACAGCGGACTGAGAAAGCCCAGCTTGCCCGTCACCAGCACCGCAATCACAATCACCGCCGCCGAGGTCATTAGCCCCCGCACTACGCCCGCCAGCATCTTGCCCAAAAACAGCGACAGCGGCTGTACTGGCATCAAGAGCGTCTCTTCAAAGGTTTTGGAGTAGAGCCGCTCGCCGCAGATTGAGAAAGTGGTGCCGCCAAAACTGATGGTCATGGAAGAGAGCGCCACCATTCCCGGCAGAATAAATTCAAGGTAGCTATCCCCCACTGGCGGCTGGACGGCCAGCGAACTGCCCAGCCCTAGCCCAAAGGCCAGAATATAGATAATTGGCGAAATCAGCCCCGAAGCCACCACCTGCGTCACCCGCACCCGCAGATCGAGCCAGTCGCCCCAAAACACGGTGAGGCTGTCGGTCAAAATGCCGCGTAGGCTACTAAACTTCAGCCCAGGATGAGAAGAGAGAGGTTGAACCGCCATGCCGCTACCGTGAAGAAACAAGATCTACCTTTAACATTCTGTCACGTTTGGGACGGTGATTCTGTCCGCCCATCAGCTGAGCCGCAATTCTAAGCCACCACCGCTTCTGGCAGTCCGCCCTTCATTCTGCCTAGGTAATCCAGCAGGTTTTCCAGCTGAAGATCGGCCTTGAGTGCGCCTAGTCCACGCACCGTCACCTTGTTAGGCGTATAGACAAAGCGGGTTTGCAGATGCGAGGGCAGATTTTCCTTCAGCAGATTCCAGGCCGGTTCTTCCATCGGCGTTTCCAGCACCACATGCTGCTTGCCTTCTGGCTTAACGCGACTAAAGCCTAGTGATTTCGCCACCTGCTTCAGCTCCATCACCCGCAGCAGCTGCGTCGCGGCAGACGGCATTGCTCCGTAGCGGTCGTTCCAGTCGGCGGCAATGTCGGTGAGTTCGCGCTTCGACTGAGCCGAGGCGACGGCGCGGTAGGCGCTCATCTTTTGATCCAGGTCAGGAATGTAATCTGCCGGAATGAAGGCCGTGAGGCTGAGGTCGATTTGGGTGTCGTCCACCTGCGGGATTTCCTGCCCCCGGATTTCTTTGATTGCCTCTTCCAGCATTTCCATGTAGAGGTCAAAGCCGATTGCGTCCATCTGGCCAGACTGCTCGGCTCCCAGCAGATTGCCGACGCCCCGAATTTCCATATCGCGGACTGCCAGCTGATAGCCAGAGCCGAGCTGGGCAAATTCCTGGATGGCGCGCAGCCGCTGGCGGGCGGTTTCGGTCAGCTGACTTTGCTTCGGGTAAAACAGCCAAGCATGCGCCTGAATCCCGGCGCGACCGACTCGGCCTCGCAGCTGGTAGAGCTGGGATAGTCCAAACTTCTGGGCATCTTCAATCAAAATTGTGTTGACACGCGGAATATCCAGCCCCGATTCGATGATCGTGGTGCAGACCAGGATCTCCGCCTCGCCGCTGCTGAAGGTGAGCATGGTCGCCTCTAGTTCGCCCTCATCCATCTGGCCGTGTGCCACCGCAATCCGGGCTGAAGGCACCATTTCGCGCAGCTTGCCGGAGATTTCTTCAATCCCTTCCACGCGCGGCACAACGTAGAAAATCTGGCCGCCCCGGTCTAGCTCTTGGCGAATTGCGGTGCGGATGGCCTCTGGATCGTAGGGCGATAGGTGGGTTTTGATCGGGCGACGCGAGGGCGGCGGCGTGGTAATTAGGCTCATTTCGCGGACGCCAGAGAGCGACATATAGAGCGTCCGGGGAATCGGCGTGGCGCTGAGCGTCAGCACATCCACCTGGGTTTTCAGCGACTTGATTTTCTCTTTCTGGTTCACCCCAAACCGCTGCTCTTCGTCTACGACCAGCAACCCCAAATCCTTGAACTGAATGCCCTTGCCCAACAGCTGATGCGTCCCCACCACAATATCGAGTTCGCCTGTGCTCAGCCGCTGCTGGATATTTTTGCGCTCCTCGGCGGAACGAAAGCGGTTGAGCAGCCCCACCTGCACTGGGTAAGGCGCAAACCGCTCTTTGAAGGTGTGGTAATGCTGCTGCGTCAGGATCGTGGTGGGAGCCAGCAGCGCCACCTGCTTGCCCGACGTCACCGCCTTAAAGATCGCCCGAATCGCCACCTCGGTTTTGCCAAAGCCGACATCGCCGCAGACCAAGCGATCCATCGGTCGGGCATCTTCCATGTCGCGCTTCACGTCCTGCACCGCCTTGAGCTGATCCACCGTCGGCTGGTAGGGGAACGAGTCTTCCATTTCCTGCTGCCAGGGTGTATCCATTGGGTAGGTAAAGCCTTCCTGCTGGGCGCGTTGAGCGTAGAGCCTCAGCAGATCGACGGCCACTTTTTTAATCGCCTTCCGCACCTTGCTCTTGGTGCGTTCCCAGGCGTTGCCCGTCATTTTGTTCAGTTCGGGCACCTTGTCGCCTGCCGCCCGGAAACGAGACAGGGCATTCAGCTGGTCGGCAGCCACGCGCAGCAGCCCGTCCGCATATTGCAGCACCAGATACTCGCGGGTTTCATTATTGATAGTCAGGCTTTCCAGCTTCAGAAACTTCCCAACCCCGTGGCTTTTGTGCACCACATAGT
>CASBQH010000219.1 GCA_949127695.1 Synechococcales cyanobacterium PMM_0073 | reverse complement strand
TCAAAGCCTACGTCCAGGCCAGCCACAGTCTGCACGGCATCGAGCCGATCTACGGTCGTGATTTTCTGGCGCAGCTGCTAAAGGCGGCGGTCAGCGTCAACCAGCGGCAGCGGATGATTGCGCTGGAAAAACTCCAGCAGGTGCTGAAAATTCTTAAAGGTAAAACAGTGGGCTTGCTCGGCCTCACCTTCAAGCCAGACACCGACGATATGCGCGATGCGCCCGCGCTGGATCTGATTGAGCAACTGCACCGTCTGGGTACCAAAGTCAAAGCCTATGATCCGCTGGTGGCACAAAGCGGGATGCGTCACGGCTTGTCCAATGTAATGGTGGAAACCGACGCTGAGCGCTTGGCAGATGGCTGCGATGCGCTGGTGCTGGTGACAGACTGGCAGCAGTTCCGCACGCTCGACTATGCCAAAATGGCCAGCCTCATGAACCATCCGGTGATGATCGATGGCCGCAACTTCCTCGATCAAGCGGCACTGGAGGCGGCAGGCTTCCGCTATGTCGGGATTGGTCGCTGCGGCTAGGTCACTCTTTAGAACCATCTGGTTCTGAGCGAAAGCAGGTAAGGTGGCAACAGCTGCTCTGCCTGCTTTTGTTTATGCAACTCTTTCACGCGCATGACTGGAACCTAACTCCGCAAGCGGCGATTGCGCTTCAGCAGCAGCTGCGCCAGAAAATCACGACCGTAGATCGGCTCGATGCCGTGCAGACTGTGGCTGGCCTGGACGTAGGCTTTGAAGATGCAGGCGCAATGACAAGAGCTGCGGTCAGCGTTTTGAGCTTTCCGGAACTGAAGCTAGTCGAACAGAATGTTGCCCGCTTGCCAACCAGTTTTCCCTACGTGCCGGGATTGCTGTCGTTTCGTGAAGTGCCTGCCGTGCTAGAAGCCTTAGCCAAGCTGAGCGTACTGCCCGATCTGCTGCTCTGCGACGGTCAGGGGACAGCACATCCGCGTCGGTTTGGGATTGCTTGCCATATTGGGCTGTTGATTGATCGCCCTACGATTGGCGTTGGCAAATCACGGCTAGTCGGAACGCATCCTGAAGTGCCGAACGAGCGCTCGGCTTGGGTGCCGCTGACGCATCGAGACGAGAGAATTGGCGCAGTACTGCGGACGCGGATTGGCACGAAGCCGCTCTACATTTCGCCGGGACACCGAATTAGCCTAGAAACCGCCGTCAGCTACGTGATGCGCTGCACGACCAAATATCGCCTGCCCGAAACCACACGCGCCGCTCACAAGCTGGCCTCTGATGTCCCGGCTGCCGAGCTAGAGCAAGTGATTGCCATGAGTCAGAGCGACCAGAACGCGACCGAGCAGATGCATCTAAATCTCTAATTGAGGCAAAAAAGGACGGCTATATTTCAAGCCACCCTTCAGAATCAACTAATTTTGTAGAGGGTTCATGAGCCTACATCATGCCCATGCCGCCCATTCCCATACCGCCCATACCACCCATTCCAGGCATACCCATACCGCCCATTCCAGGCATACCCATACCGCCCATTCCACCCATGTCAGGTGCAGCGGCAGCAGCTTGCTTTTCGGGCTTCTCGACGACCAGGACTTCGGTGGTGATCACCATGCTGGCAATTGAGGCCGCATCTTGCAGCGCAGAGCGCACGACCTTCGCCGGGTCAATAATTCCAGCCGCCAGCATATCTTCATACTGATTGGTCAGCGCGTTGTATCCCTGATTGCCGCCGAGAGTTTTCACTTTCTCAACCACAACCGTGCCTTCAACGCCACAGTTTTCGGCAATCTGACGCAGCGGCGCTTCCAAAGCCCGAATCACGATATCAGCGCCAATCTGCTCATCGGCACTCAGCGACGCTTTAAATCCCTGAAGCTTTTGCGCCGCATGGAGTAACGTCACACCACCGCCCGGTACAATGCCTTGCTCGACTGCGGCTTTGGTGGCGTTCAACGCATCTTCTAGGCGCAGCTTGCGATCTTTCAGCTCGGTTTCGGTTGCGGCTCCGACTTTGATTACAGCCACGCCGCCCACCAAGCGAGCCAAGCGCTCTTGCAGCTTTTCGGTGTCGTAGTCTGAGTCAGTTTCGGCTAGCTCGCGGCGAATCTGGGCAATCCGAGTTTCGATCGCGGCTTTGTCGGGCGCGTCAGCCACAATT
This sequence comes from Synechococcales cyanobacterium PMM_0073, assembly GCA_949127695.1. Lineage (GTDB taxonomy): Bacteria > Cyanobacteriota > Cyanobacteriia > Elainellales > Elainellaceae > Elainella. The sequence continues at coordinate 884 of CASBQH010000219.1, read as the reverse complement.
GTGGTGGTGTCTTTGGTAATTGTCACCTTGCGAGCATTGCCCAGCGTTTCCAGCGTCGCCATATCCAGGCTGAGGCCAATTTCTTCTGACATCATCTGGCCACCGGTGAGTACGGCAATATCTTGCAGCACTGCTTTGCGCCGCTCGCCAAACGAAGGGGCTTTGACGGCCACCACGTTCAGCACGCCGCGCAGCTTGTTGACTACCAGCGTCGCCAGTGCCTCACCTTCAATATCTTCGGCAATAATCACCAGCGGCTGTCCGGCGCGCGCCACGTTTTCGAGTACGGGCACGAGATCTTGAATGCTGCCAATTTTTTTGTCAGTGAGCAGAATCAGCGGCTTTTCTAGCTCGCAGATCATCCGGTCGTTGTCGGTAACGAAGTAGGGTGAGACATAGCCTCGGTCGAACTGCATCCCTTCGACAATTTCCATTTCAGTGGAGAGCGACTTTGATTCTTCAACCGAAATTACGCCATCTCGCCCCACTTTGCTCATCGCTTCGGCAATCATTGCACCCACTTCGGCATCGCTGCCTGCGGCCACTGTAGCCACCTGCTCAATTTCGTTGCCTTCGATCGGCTTGGCCATCGCCGCAATTTCGTCTAAGGCTTGGGCAACGGTTTTTTCAATGCCGCGCCGGAGTGCCACTGGGTTTGTCCCGGCAGCCACGTTGCGTAGCCCTTCGCGGATCATCGCCTGCGCCAAGACGGTGGCGGTTGTGGTGCCGTCGCCTGCTAAATCTTTGGTTTTGGAAGCAACTTCTTGAATTAGCCTTGCTCCAGCGTTTTCTAGCGGATCTGACAGCTCAATTTCTTTGGCAATCGAAATGCCGTCGTTGACGATCTGTGGCGCGCCATACTTCGACTCCAAAACCACATTCCG
>CASBQH010000218.1 GCA_949127695.1 Synechococcales cyanobacterium PMM_0073 | reverse complement strand
TGATTCTCTTCGGCAATTTGGTCGGCAATCTGCTGCCGCCGCTCATTAATCACAGCCGTAATATTGCGAATGGTCGTTTCTGAGATGCGGCTGTTGGTCAGCAGCAAGCGCTCAACCGCGACCGTATTTAAATCCTGGTCGGGCACGGGCGGATTGCCCCGGTAGGCTCCCTGTGGAATTTGGGCGGACTGAAAGGCCGGATGCTTGATTCGCATCGCCGCTGCCTGCTCAATCCCCAGCAGCCTGCCCTGATATTGCTGCACCAGCGCCGCCACCGAGCGATTGCCCGCAGCCCGCACCCGAAAAACCGCCGCCACCTGCTTTTGCTGAAATGCCTGATCGGCTTCTTGATCAGAATTGCCGACAAAAATAAAGTCGGTTTTTTGCAGGCCGTAGTGACCCGCCACCTCCAAAAATGACTGAAACTGCCCGCCCGTCTGCTGAAGGCCAATTGTCCGCCCTGCCAGGTCAGTAAACTGCTGGATGTTTGACTGATCCTGCACCACCAGTTGAAATAAATCCTGATACAACACCGCCACCGACCGGGCAGAAATGGGAGCCGCCACATCCGCCTGTGCCGTAGCCAGCTGCACTGTGCCATCTTTGAGCAGCTTCAAGTTCTCTGAAGTACCGCCTGTTTGCACGACCTCGATCTGAATTTTGGGGTATTCCTGCCGGACTGCGGTGGCAATCGCCTGACTCAAAATATAGCTCTCACCGCTCGGATCACCTGCCGCCAGCTTGAGCCGGTAGGTTCTGACATTGCCAAGCGCGCTGAGCAATAGCCCCAGCAGTAAACCCAGACTCAATCCACCCAACACCAGCAGCACCAGCCGCCGCAGCGGATCAAGCTGTAGAAAAGCCTGGACTGGCCGAAAGACGCGAGTTAGTCTGACGGAAGTGGGGTAGGCAGACTTCATCGGCTAATCTGAAGTGGGGTAACTCAACTATAAGCCGCTGCCTTTACCGATGAGAAGTGATGCAGACGACAGTGAGTCAGCTTTTGAACGCAAATTTGAATGAGCGCGAGCCGCTGAGTCAGGGAAGACTAGATCAGCGTCACAGCAGCGCCATCGTGACGCCATATGATGGTCATAGCTCAAGCATGAGTTTAAATGGAACAGACTCCCGAATCCTCTGACTATGCATGAGCCACAACTCAGCCCAACCCCAACCCACCGCTGCTTAATGGAGCTAAGAGCCATCTGGAGTCCGGCCATTTACGAAGCGCTGTTTAACGAAGCCACAGATGCAATTTTTTTGGTTGATGCCCAGACGCTCCGCACCATTGACTGCAACCGCCGCGCCATAGAACTCTATGAGGCGAAGAGCAAGCAAAGCCTGGTTAACATTGAGGGACACCATCTCCAGCGGCAAGAATTTACGCCCGCCGAGCTAGCGGAAATTTCCCAGACTATCAACCAAACTGGCTGCTGGAGCCAAGACATTGAATATGTGACGTTGAAGGGCAGAGCCTTTTGGGGACATCTTACTGCTAAGCAGTTCAGGATGGAGGGGCGGCTGATCAATATGGTCTGGATTACTGATATTACCGTCCGCAAAATTGCCGAAACCCAAAGCCAAGCTGCCCTGCAAGAAAAAGAGCTGCTGCTCAAAGAGGTGCATCACCGGGTTAAAAACAACCTGCATATTATTTCCAACCTGCTCGATCTCCAGTCTGACCAAATCACCGACGAACGGCTGCTGAGCGTCTTTAACGACAGCCAGAATCGGATTCAGGCGATGGCGCTGGTGCATGAGCAGCTCTATCAGGCGCAGGATTTTGGCAAGGTCGAGTTTAGCGACTATATCTATCGCTTAATTAATAATCTAATGTTTTCCTACGGCGATCGGGTGCGTTCAATTCATCCAATCATCGAAGCTGAGCCAACGTTAATTAATATCGAAACGGCAATTCCCTGCGGCCTGCTGTTAAACGAGCTGGTGACTAACTCATTCAAACATGCCTTTCCAGATAGTGAGAACGGCGAGGTACATATTCAGCTGCGTCGCGACCAGAGCCAGAAGCTGCACCTGAGAATTTGGGATAACGGCATTGGTCTGCCGCCCGAACTCGAATGGCAAAGCTCAACCTCGCTAGGGCTGAAGCTGGTCAAAATTCTGGCCAAACAGCTCAAAGCCGTGATTAGCTTTGAGCAGGCTGGGGCTGGCGTCGGCACTTCAGTTTGCATCAGCTTTTCAGAACTCAGACATCGCTCTCGCTTTTAAAGGCTCTGCTGAAACCAAGCAAAACTTTATCAGTTCAACAAGTTTTTGGATTGCGCGCCCCCATTCCTTACAGCTTGGTAACGCAGCGGGAAATTTAAGTTTGACGCATCCAGGATTGATCAAGAGCGCATGAAACGGCTTCGATTGACGACTCAGTTGACCAACAGGCGGAGGCGCAGCCAGCTTCTTACCTTACCTTACCCAGAGGTATGCCCAGAGGTATGGCAAGCGGCATGGCAAGCTTCGGCTGCATTGGCTCTGGCCTGGGTGACTGCCGACGGTCAGATGCTTGAAGCCAGCAGCGGCTTTTACGCGCTCACGGGCTATAGCCCCGCTGAATTGCCCAGCGCTACAGCAATCAATCTCTGGACGGCAGACTGCCCTCCTGACTCGGCGCAGCTGCTCAAAACGCAGCGTCAGCTGCACTGTAAATCGGGTCAGTGCGTGACGGTAGATCTGATCATTGAGCCGATCTGTCGGCAGGGGCAGCAATGCTGGCTGGTGCTGGCCACACCCGTTGAGGCTAATCAGACAGAGCTACAGGAAAAGGCCGCCTTGCTCAAAGAAATTCATCACCGCGTTCGCAATAATCTGCACCTGATTTCAAATCTGCTAGATTTGCAGGCCAGCAGCGTCAATGACGAGCAGGTTTCGGCGCTGTTTGCCACTACCCAAAACCGGATTCAGGCGATGACGCTGATTCATGAGCAGCTCTACCAGTCGGCTGATTTGGGGCGAATTGACTTTGGCGAATACCTCAGACGCCTGACGCTAAACGTGTTTCTGGCCAACAGCAACGATCTAGAGCGCCTCACGCCCGTGATTCGGGTGGAGTCAGTTTGGCTCAATTTGGAAACAGCCGTACCCTGCGGTCTGCTGGTGAATGAACTGCTGGTGAATAGCTTGCAGCATGGTTTCCCCAATGGCCAGCTGGGCGAATTGCATGTTGAGCTGGGGCAAGTTGAACAGCAGATCCAAATTAAAATCTGGGATAACGGCCTGGGTCTGGCCTCAGACTTTGACTGGCAGCAGGTTGATTCACTGGGCTTAAAGCTAGTGCGAATTTTGGCCAAACAGCTCAAGGCCAAGATCCAGATTGACGGCAGCAGCGGCACGGTTGCAACGCTAAATTTTGCCGAACTCAAATATCAAACGCGCTTTTAGCTCCAGTTGGCCAAACTGTCTATAGCCGTTGCGATCGCTCAAAGTTCTGCTGCTAGCATCCCGCTATCCAGCAAGATTGCTCCTAGCACCTTGGATTGCTACAGATCGCCATCGCAAAACATACCCAGTTGAATATGACAAACGCTAAGCAGTTTGGTTTGATCCGGCTATCTGCCGCACAGCTCCAGCATCCAGAGCTGCTGAGGGGCTTGGAGATTTGGCTAGAGCTGGGGCTACTCTCATCGGCGCAGGTGGAAGCGCTTTGTCAGCAGTTGGTCTGCGAACTGGCCGAACAGCCTGCGCCGATTCCAGTCGCCCGCCCAGCCGACTTTGCCAATGCCGCCGCAGATCAAGACTTTGCCGATGCCGCTGTTCCTGTCGCAGTTCCTGCCGCAGTTCCTGTAGCCCCAACTCCGGCTCAACCCAGCTGGAGCGCCCGGATGCTGCAAGCCTTCATGGCCGAAATTGGCGTGATCTGGCTGCTCTGCCTCGGCGTGTTTATGGTGGTGGTCTCGTCGGGGGTGCTGGCTGCGAGCCAGTGGCAAAACTTCTCGCCGGTCGGGCAATGTTTAATTCTATTTACCTATACGCTGGCCTTTGGGGGCGCGGGTGTTTGGGCAGGCCGCAGACCAGCACTGCGGCTGACATCGCGGATGCTGCAAATCGCCACGCTGCTGATTGTGCCGGTCAACTTTTGGATGATGGATGGCCTCGGCCTCTGGCAGCAGCAAGCGGGCATCTTGGTCAATCTGCTGGCCGCTGTGGTTTTAAGCGGCGTCACCCGCGCCCTGCTGCCCCGCCTCGAAACCCACTATCGCCTGCCGCTGCTGAATACGCTGGGGCTAAGCTGGCTGCACTGGGGCTGGTCAATTGCCGGAATGCCCCTACTCGCCGCCTATTTGGGCAGCATCGGCACGGCGGCCTTGACCTATCGGCAGGCGCGGCTGAAGCGCTCAGAAACTTTAGAAAACCCAGAAACTTTAGAAAACCCAGAAGCCTCAGAGTCATTAGAAGCCGCACCATCGCTGGCTACCGTGATCATTGGGCTGGCCAGCCTGCTGCTGATTGGTCGCGCAATTCTGGCGGCTCAAGTGCCCGTTTCTCGTCTGGGGCTGGCTTTTGGCATCTGCGGCTGGCTATTCTGCTGGCTGACGGGTCGCAGTCGGTTTCAGCTCACCCGGCTTTGGACAAATTTGGGCATAGCGCTGCTGCTCTTAGGCTGGGCTGTCTCCGTAGCCGCCAGTCCACCCTGGCAGGCGGTGGCCGTCAGCGGTCTGGGACTCTGGCTGCTGGGGGACAGGCTGCTGAATCCCGCAGCGCCAGAGCAAAAGCTAGGGGTTTCTATAATCG
>CASBQH010000217.1 GCA_949127695.1 Synechococcales cyanobacterium PMM_0073 | reverse complement strand
TAAAGTCGAGATCAAGAACATGAACTCGATTAGCGCCATTCAAAAAGCAATTGACTACGAGATTGCGCGGCAGATTGAGGCGATTGCCACGGGCGAACCCATCATTCAAGAAACTCGCCTCTGGGACGAAGCCAGCCAGCGCACCTTTACCATGCGCGTTAAAGAGGGAGCCAGCGACTACCGCTACTTCCCTGAGCCAGATCTCGGCCCAATTGAAGTTTCACCAGAGCAGCTCACCTACTGGCAAAGCCAACTGCCGGAGCTACCCGCCGTCAAGCGCCACCGCTACGAAACTGAGCTGGGGCTGTCGGCCTACGACGCGCGGATCATCACCGACGACCGGGCAATGGCGGAATACTTTGAAGCGACAATTGCCACCGGAGTTAGCCCCAAACTCGCCGCCAACTGGCTAATGGGCGATATCAGCGCTCACCTTAACAACGAGAAGCTGAGCATCACCCAGCTGCCGCTGAAGCCCGATTCGCTGGCTGAGATGATCCAGCTGATTGAGGCCAATACGATTAGCAATAAAATTGGCAAAGATATTTTGCCAGAGCTGCTGAGCCAAGGCGGTTCGGCCAAGGCATTGGTTGAGCAGAAAGGCTTAGTGCAAGAGTCTGATCCGACAGTGATTGAGGCAGCCATTGACGCAGCAATTGCCGCCAACCCCAGCGAGCTAGAAAAATATCGCGGCGGCAAGAAAAATCTGCTGGGCTTTTTTGTTGGGCAGGTGATGAAGGCAACAGGCGGCAAGGCTGATCCGAAGCTGACCAATCAGCTGCTACAGAAAAAGCTGGAGGGGTGACGGTCTCAGCAGCATCTCACCTTTACTTTTATCATCCAGAATCTGAGCAATGGCTAAAAGGTAGGCATTGAGAGCTTGTGATCGATCTGGAGTCATGACTTGATGGAGTCAGGAATAGTGCTTATTATCCGTTGGATACAGCCTAATCTATGGCCATGCAAAGCAGTGACGACAGATTTTGCTCTGCTCATCAGCTTGAATGAACTTCCCAATCGCAGCAAGCTACGGGGTATCACTTCGCTATGCCTCACACACTTCGAGGCTCAACTTCGCTCAACAGCGCCTTAGCAAACGCTGTCCGACAAACCGCAGCTTGCTGCGGGGTATGTGACCCAGAAAAATTAGATCAAGTGACCTAACTCATTCGCCGTCTCTCGCAGCAGGGCAGAACTCACCCCAATTTCCCGAGTCTGTCCAGAATTTTGTGTCAATCCAGCTTTCTGACTTCATTACGTCCCGCCCGCAGTTTACTCGGATCAGATGCGTTTGCCCCGAATTGAGCGTAAGATTGACATTTGATATCTTGAGTTGATATCTTGCCAACTAACAGCTATGGCGAGCTTTTTGGAGCGCTGCTTGAGGAATTTTACAAATAACGGCTAGAGAGCCAAAGTAGGCTGGGAGTGGCGCGCTTGCATGTTTAGGTATAAAAATTACCTGGGAAAGCCAGAAGTTGATACAGAGACTCGGTTGATTCGGGGGAGGCTACTGAATATTGCCGATCTAGTCGAGTTTGCGGGGGTGACGGTTGAGCAGGCTGAGGCCGACTTTCGCCGCTCGGTTGACCGCTATCTTCAGAGCTGTGAAGGGCAGGGCAAAGAGCCTGACAAGCCGTTTTCAGGTAAGCTGCCTTTTCGCACCTCACCTGAAATTCACCGCGATATTTACATTGCAGCCAGTCAAGCTGATCTGAGCATTAACGCCTGGATGGAGGCCATTTTGAGTCAGGCGGCGCAGCAGTCCAGCCTCTTGCCAGCCGCCGAACCGATTGAACCCTCAATCGCAGAATACCGCTATCTTTTGACCCAGCTGCAAGCTAAGATCAACTTGCTGCAAAATACGGTAGCCCCCTATCTAAAGCAGCAGCCTGGGATTTTTGCTGATCTGCTCAACCAGATCAAGCCAATTCTCAAAGATAAAGATCTGCCTAGTCTGATTGAGCAAGTTGAGCAGATCAGCCAGCGGCTAGATTCGATCCGCGATCAAGAAGCGCCGCTGATGCCCCTGTTTGAACCCGCCGAACCCGCGCTGCCGATCTCTGAGCCTGACGACCTGCATCTTCCCCTGACTGAAGCCCCCCCTGAGCGAGACAGTTTGCCTGAGCGAGACAGTTTGCCTGAGCGAGACAGTTCACCTGAGCGAAATAGTTCCCTCCTTTCCTGAATCCTCCTGAAAATCGGCACCCATGCCCCGGACTTTCTTGGTCGGTTACGACCTGCTCGAAGCTGCTGATCAGCCGGAGTCCTTGCACCGAATCTACGCAGACTTCCTGTTTGCCGAACTCAGGCGCTACCCCGGCCTCACAGCCCATGTCATCCCAGAAACGCTAGACTATCTGCTGAGTCGAGCGGGCGATTCGCGTGCCGGTTTGCTGGTTCAACTGGCTCAGGTGTTGCATCTGCCGCCCAACTATCTTTACCGCGAGTCAAACTTGATCTGGGGCGAGCTGGAAGCCTTAGAGTTGCAGTATGCCAACGCCCAGCAGCTCACTTTGGTCTGCTTCAATTCCCACAGCTACCAGCAGGCCAACCATCCCGAAAATGCTAGCAATATTCTGACGCTCAGCCAATTTTTGAATCAGTGGGCGATTGACCGACAGCTTCAGCAGATCTTGCAGAATGCCGATCGTGATCTCGCTTCACAGCTCAACCCGCAGACCCAGCCAGACCCGCAGACCCAGCCAGAAAGTCTAGCAGCCTGTCCAGAAGATCAGGCCGCGCCGTCAGGCTCGCCACAGCGCAACGTATCGCCGCAGCATTCTCCAGAATCTGGTTCAACGGCTCTGGGTCTCTGTCGCCTGACGCAGCCCATATTTCGATCATCGCTGCAATCCGCAGTAGAAGCAGCCTATCTATTGGCGCTGATGCTATCGCAGTTTCTATTGAAGAATGCAGGTCAGCGGCGCGATCGGCCGATGTTATCCCTGCCAAAGTTGTCCCTGCCAGAGTTGCCCCTCCCAGAGTTGCCGACAGATATTCTGCTGGTGCCCCCTAAACCCACGCAGCCCCGCGCAAGGCAGCTGCTCGTTTTACCCAGCTCGGACGGTTCAGCTAGCCAACTGCCCCCAATTGACCAGCGGGTGCTAGCTGTGAGTTTTCCAGTCAAACTTGGGGTTCAGCCTTCCCAGCCAATTCAGGCTGCGC
>CASBQH010000216.1 GCA_949127695.1 Synechococcales cyanobacterium PMM_0073 | reverse complement strand
GGCAATCAACGATATTTACCAGGAGCCGGGACTCACCGACTGCCATATTCGACTGCTGGAGCAGTATCGCGTCAGAGCCAACTTGGTCGTGCCGATTCGCCAAAACGAGCAGCTTTGGGGCTTACTCATCGCCCATCAGTGTTTCGCGGCGCGAGCCTGGACGCAGGCCGAAATTGATTTTATGACGCAGCTGGCCGCTGAAGCCGAAGACAGCCTCGACTTTGTGACGGCTTCTCAAGCCCAAGAAGCTGCGACCCAGCGCGCCTGGTTTTTTGGCGAGATTTCTTTTCGGGCAAGGCAGACGCATGACCTGAACGACCTGCTGCGGCTGGCGGCTCAGGGCAGTCGTCAGATCCTCAACGCCGATCGGGTGCTGGTCTATCGGTTTGACGCGGACTGGAGCGGCACGATGGTGGCTGAGTCGGTGCTGGCTGAATATCCCAGAGTGCTCGATGAAAAAATTGACGATCCCTGCTTTCGGGGACGCTATGTCGAGCTGTACAAGGCTGGACGGGTGCGCGCCATCAGCAATATCCGCCAAGAACCCGGCCTCACCGACTGCCATATTCGCACCCTGGAAAAATATGGGGTCAAGGCCAATCTGGTCGCGCCGCTGCGCCACAATAACGAGCTAATGGGGCTATTGATCGCGCATCAGTGCAGCAGCCCGCGCAGCTGGCAAAAGTCAGAGATCGACTTCTTCTCGCAGGCCGCGATCCAGATTGAATATGCGATTGATCACCTCAGCTTCATTGAGAAAAGTCAGGCCAGCACCGGACGAGCCAGACTGTTTGGCGATATTGCCTTTCGGGCGCGCCAGTCGCTCAACCGCGAGGATATTTTCAAAACCGTGACTCAAGGCGGGCTGCGAACCTTAAAAACCGACCGCATTATGGTCTATCAGTTTGATCCAGACTGGGGCGGCACAATGGTGGCCGAATCCGTCATGCCCGGTTTTCCGCGTGTCTTAGATGCCAAAATTGACGACCCCTGCTTCCGGGGGCGCTATGTCGAGCTATACCGCAACGGGCGAGTCCGAGCGATCAACGATATTTACCAAGAACCCGGCCTATCGGACTGCCATATCCGCACCCTGGAGCAGTATGACGTGAAGGCTAATCTGGTTGCGCCAATCCGCAAAGACAACCAGCTCTGGGGCTTGCTGATTGCTCACCACTGCTCCAAGTCGCGGATCTGGCAGAAATCAGAGCTGGACTTTTTCTCAGAGCTGGCTACCCAGATGGAATATGCCCTAGATCACCTTAGCTTCATTGAAAAGTTAGATCTGGCGCGGCAGCAGGCTGAGCTGGCTTCTCAGGAGCAGCGGCACCAGAAGGAGGCGATCCAGGGACAGCTCGAAGCCTTGCTCAGCGACATGGGAGATGCATTCCAGGGCAATTTGACCGTGCGGGCGCGCAGCCTAGATGGCGAAATTGGCACCGTGGCGCAGTTTCTCAACGCCACTGTCGAAAACCTCCAGCGGCTGGTCTGGCAGATCCAGTCGGCTGCCGAAGCCGTCTCCCAAACCGCCCACCGCAGCGAGGCTGAAGTGAGCACGCTGTCCACTGGAGCCAGACGCCAAGCCGAATCAATTACGCTGGCGCTAGGGCAGATTCAGGCGATGGCCGACTCAATGCAAACCGTAGCTGCCAATGCCCAGACCGCCAAGCAGAAAGTACAGCAGGCTGACCAGACGCTGCATGAGGGCGATGCGGCGATGAACCGCACTGTAGATGGTATTCTGGCCATCCAGGAAACCGTGGGCGAGACAGCGCAGAAGGTAAAGCGTCTGGGCGAAGCCTCGCAGAAAATCTCGCGGGTGGTCAGCTTGATTCGCGATCTGGCCAACCAAACGCATGTGCTGGCGCTGAATGCCTCAATTGAGGCCAATGGGCCGCTGAGCGAAGGCCAGGGTTTTGTGGTGGTGGCCGAGGAAGTCCGATCGCTGGCCGAGCGCTCTAGCGCGGCTACCCGCGAAATTGAGCAGATTGTGGAGGAAATTCAGTCAGAAACTAATCAGGTGGTGACGGCGATGGAAGCGGGTCTGGAGCAGGTGGTTTCGGGGACTGAGTTAGTCGAGACCACGCGCCAGAAGCTGACCTCGATTGCCACCGTCAGCGGCGAAATTCGGCAGCTGGTCGAGGAGATTGCCCAGTCTGCCACGGCTCAGACCAAAGCCTCCGCCTCGGTTTCAAGCACGGTGCAAGATGTGGAGGCAATCGCTCAAACCACTTCTGAGCAGTCGCTGCATGTCTCGGCTTCGTTCAAGAAGCTGTTGGGCGTGGCTGAAGCCTTGCAGGAGAGCGTGACGCAGTTCAAAGTGCAGTAAGCCTATCAGTAAGCCCATCAGCCCAGCCAGCGAGGTCGCGATATGGTATCTGACTTTCGTCCGCATGAGTCTTATCAGTTCTTTCTGCAAGAAGTGCCAGAACTGCTGCAAACCCTGGAGGAGGGGCTGCTGGACTTGCAAAAAGACCACAGCCCTGCCAAAATGCATAGCCTGATGCGAGCCGCCCACTCCATTAAAGGCGGGGCAGCCTGCGTGGGGCTGAACCAGATTCAAACCCTGGCGCACAGCTTAGAAACCGTGCTCAAGACCTGCTCGCAAGCATCGCTCAGCGTGGATTTGGAGCTGGAGAACCTAATGCTGCAAGCCTTTGACTGCCTCAAAGCGCCTTTGATAGAGGAGATTCATACCGGCGGTTGCGATGACATCGCTCAGGTCGCCGCCACCAACCCAATCTGGCAAGAGCTAGAAGCCAAGCTCTCTTCAAGCCAAAGCCATGATTTTCTGTTTGCAGCGGATTTAGAAAAGGGGCTGAAGCGACTGGAGCTGATTCTGGCTCAAACCACCGATGCTGATATC
>CASBQH010000215.1 GCA_949127695.1 Synechococcales cyanobacterium PMM_0073 | reverse complement strand
CGCTGGTATCGCTGATGGAGAGGATGTGCCGCCCGCTCACCTGCTTCTGGCAATGGTCTGATAGGCTGCGTACCAGTTCTGATAGGCTCACGTGCTCATTCTCCAAGTAGCGGTAGTAGGCGACTTGCTCGGCTCGATTTCGGCTGATTTGGCGAATCACTACAGTCTGGTGCTCAGCCATCGAGTCATACAAATCAGCCCCCTTTTTACCAACCGTGGGTCTCCAAAGGCGGCTCGTCCAACCTGCTGTGCGTGAATCAAGATGGGGTTGTCCATGTTTGATCGATCCTAAATGTCCTCAAGTCCAGTCTAGACGGACTTGTGTGTACACCGTAGCCCTAGTTGATGGGGTGCTATTTATTTGCAGATCCCTTAGCGCACGTAAGGGTTATTTCTGGCGACGGGTCATGGGAGGAAGGAATCAGGGATCTCTTCTATCCTCGCAGACTCAGCAAGATAATGGCGATGAGCGAGGCAAATGACCCACTAGCAGGAGATCTGATTGCAAAAAGTGTAGTATTAGAAAGACCAATTAATTGCGAAAGGCTTGCAATTCCTGAAATGCACCTACAGCAAGCTCTTTGGCGATTTGGCCTCTCGTTGCAGCTTCGCTCCCTTTACCCCAATTTCTGGGGCAAACCCGGCCTGAAGCTGAGCCAATGCTGGCGGTGAATTTCCTGATAGCCGCAGCGCTTCAAAACTGAGCGTTCCGCTCTAGCTCTAGAATCTGCTTCAGCTTCAGCTGTGACTGCTCGGCGTTGGTTCGCACGTCATTAAAAGAAGCTTTGACTTCGGCATAGCTAATCAGCAGCTTCGATTTTTTCTTCAGGTCGCTCAGATGCTCCTCGGTGAGTTCTGCCGCCGGATCAAAAATGGCCTCTAGATCTTTGAGTACAGATTTGGCTTCATGGCGATCTTGCTCCAGCTTTACCCGCATAAAGCCGTAGCTGACAATTGCCTGCACCAGCGTTTTCACTTCTTCGACTGTGCCGTCTGCATCGCTGGCGGGCACGGGCACCTGCTCTGTCACCACAATTAGATCATCATGTCCGGCTCCATCGGCCAATTTCACCCGCAGCGTTTCGTCTTCGTTTACTTTGTCAATCAGCTGGTCGAGCGCCTGCTGCCGCTGCTTACGAGAATCGCGCCCTGGAACTTCTAAAATCACTTCGGGAGCCTGTTTCAACGCATAGGAAACCATAAGTTCTGCCTCTTGCCTTTGTAAATACTAACCAATACTATCTTTGAGCTAGCCTTAAGTTTAACCCGCTTAACCCGCAGGTAGCGCAGGCAAAACGGCCACACCCCCAGCTCTAATAATCTCAGGTCGCTGCCTAAACGGAACGTTGCCGTGATCTTGGGCGATATATTGCTGACTAAATAGAGTATGTTGAGTCATGGTTGCGGGGATTGAGAAAATTGAGCAGCAAAGATCTGCGCTGACTAGGAATGTTAGGTCTGGGACAGCTAAGTATAGTACATTTGACATAGAGTAGATCCAATCGGATCTCTGACTCAGTTGAGTCGTCAGCTGAGTCGTCAGTTGAGTCGTCAGTCAAGCTGCTATTGGGGCGTTGTCCTATGGTTCTTCAAGCTCAGCCTGTTTCTTCAGCGCCCCAAGTCACCTGGGAAGCCCTGCCTGCTCACTTGACCCTGCCCGATGATCCTGTGGAAAACATTCAGCAACCGCCGCTTGCTGCCGCCCTGACTGACGCACTGGGCGCAGCAGGCAAAATTCAGCCTGAGATGCTGATTGGCTCCAACTTTGGGCTGGTGGCCACTGTGAATCAGAGAATTGTGGTGAAAGCGCCAGACTGGTTTGATGTGCCGCAGGTGCAGCCCTTGGCCGCAGGCAGCATCCGCCGCAGCTATACGCCGCAGCTTCAGGGCGCAATGGTGGCCATTGTGATGGAGTTTTTGTTGGACGAAGAGGGCGGCGAACTCTACTTTTATGAGCAGATTTTGCGAGTGCCCACCTATGTCACCTATGATCCTTACGCAGCGCGGCTGGAGGTGCGCTGCCTGTAAGCTGGCCAGTATCAGCTGCAACAGGCTGATGCCAACGGGCGCTATTGGATTCCAGAGCTGGAGCTGTTTTTGGGGATCTGGCAGGGGGAGCGACTTGGCCAAACCACAGGCTGGCTGCGCTGGTGGAATGCGGCTAATCATCTACTGCTCTGGAGCGCTGAGCAAGCTGAACAGGAGCGCCAGCGGGCTGAGCGCCTAGCTGCCAAACTCCGAGAGCTGGGGGTTGATCCGGCAGATATTTAACCATTGCCTGGGCTCAGGCGGCCAAAAGCCTCGATCTAGGGCGGCTCTGCTTTGCCTAGATAGAGGCTTTTGAGTCCCATCTGTCCGGTTTTGGTGATGCCCCAGTAGCGCAGATAGCGGTAGGGGCCGTAGATTTTGCCGGTTTTGGCATCGGGGATTAGCTTTAGCTCAATATGTCCGCGTCCGCCGTGCTTGCCCAATGGCGAGCCGTCAATTCGGCATGGGTTGGGGGCGTCGGCTTCGGCCAGGGATTCAGCCTGCTTGGCTTCTAGCAAGCCTTGCAGCATGGCGGCTAGCTCAGCTAGCTCGGCATCTGGCCAAGTCTGAAGTTCTCGAATGAGTTGCTCAGAGCGACTGAGTCGCGGCATTGACTTGCTCCAAAAAATTAGGGAAAGCTTAAGGTTTTTAAGTATTCCCTAAGAAAATCAGTTTTTCAAGGTACAAATGTTTGCCCATTTTCACCAATTTACGCCTGTGCAATCGCCAGCTTTACTCTGAAGCCTGCACATAGTGCGATTCCGGCCTGGAATTGAGGGTTATATTGTTTACGTTTGTTTGCCATGAAATACGCTTATTACAGCTGAGCCATCAGGAGCCTAGCCACCACCGTAGCGACCTGTCCAGTTTTTCAGGTCCACCACACTCACCGCAACCCCAGCTGCACCTGCCAGAGTCCGGCATAGATCCCCTGCTGCTTTAGCAATGCCTCATGCTTGCCCTGCTCAACGATCTGTCCCTGCTCCATCACATAGATACAGTCGGCGTTGCGGATGGTGGAAAGTCGGTGGGCAATCGCAATGGTGGTGCGGTTTTGGGTAATGCGGTCAAGCGAGCGCTGGATGGCAGCTTCGGTTTCGTTATCGACCGCAGAAGTGGCCTCATCCAGAATCAAAATTGGTGGGTTTTTGAGAATGGCGCGGGCAATTGCCAGCCGCTGCCGTTGGCCACCCGAAAGCTTTTGGCCACGTTCGCCCACAATGGTGTCGTAGCCTTGGGGCAAATCTTCAATAAACTCATGCGCTTCGGCCAGCTTGGCGGCTTCCACTGCTTCGGCCAAGCTAGCGCTGGGGCTGCCGTAGATCACGTTTTCCAGCACCGTGCCGTGAAACAGAAACACATCCTGATTCACCCAGCCAATGGCGCGGCGCAGATCGTCTAGCTTCAGCTCGCGCAGCTCCACCCCATCCAGCCGAATGCTGCCGCTTTGAATGTCATACAGCCGCAGCAGCAGCTTCACCAGCGTACTTTTGCCAGAGCCAGTCGAGCCGACGATGGCGGTGGTTTTGCCCGCCGGAATATGCAGTGACAGATCTTGAATCACGGGCAGGCGGTCATAGTAGCCAAAGCTGACGTTTCGCAGTTCAAGCTCGCCGCGTACCGCCAAAATAGGCTGACTGATCTCAGGCAGATGAATGGTGCCGAGTCGAACCCGACCTGAGTGAATTGAAATCGGCGTATCCAATAGATTCATCACCCGATTTGTTGAAGCCATTGCCCGCTGATATTGATCCAGCGTTTCGCCCAGTCTGGTTAACGGCCAGAGCAATCGCTGAATCATCACCGTCAGCGTACTGTAAGTTCCCACCGACATTCGCCCCGCAATTGCCTCTAGGCCGCCGTACACCAGCAGCGACGTAAAGCCCGCCAAAATAATCATCCGAATCAGCGGCACAAAGGCAGCGCTGAGGGCAATGGCGCGGCGGTTGCTCTGGCGATAGGCTTCGCTGTCTTGGCGCAGTCGCTCCAGCTCAAAATCCTCAGTCACAAAGCTCTTGATCGTGACAATGCCGCTGAGGTTATTCGACAGCCTGCCGCTGAGCTGGCTGACTTTTTCGCGCACCTCGGCATAGCGGGGAGCCAGCAGCTTTTGAAAGGCAACTGAACCCCAGAGAATAAACGGCATCGGCAGCAGTGCCATCCAGGCGACGCTGGGCGCAATCCAGAAAAAGCCTGCCCCCACCAGCAGCACCGTCACCGCCACCTGGATCACCTCATTCGCACCAAAATCCAAAAAGCGCTCTAGCTGATTAACATCATCATTCAAAATCGACATCAGCCCGCCCGTGCTGCGCGCCTCAAAGTACGCCTGCTCCAGCCGCTGAAGATGGGCATAGGCATCCAGCCGCAGATTATGCTGAACCTTCTGCGCTAGGTTGCGCCAGAGCCTTGCGTAAGCATATTCAAACGCTGATTCAAATATCCAGATCACGACAGTGAGAACAGCCAGCAGCATAAACTGGGTTCTGACATCGACAATGCCAAACCGAGCAATCAGCGAATTTTGTCGCTGCACAATTACATCCACCGCAACTCCAATCAGCACAGGCGGCGCGAGGTCAAAAAACTTGTTCAGCACCGAGCAGATTGTCGCCTGCCAAAACTGGCCGCGATAGGCTTGACCATATTGCATCAGCCGGAGCAGCGGATGTGAGGCTGGAGCTATTGGTCTTGATTTGATCTGATTTAGCAAAACATCCTCGCTGCGCTGATTCAAACTGGCCTTTTAGATTCTAGTCAAAAGTGAGCTGCAAGGCTGGCCAACCACCCACTTGCGATACGTTATAATGCGATGCGCCTACTATTTGCGCTGCCAGCCTCACGCGCTCCAGAAGATTCAACATGCTCAGACTCAGCGAAATCAAGCTGCCGCTGGATCACCCAGAAGATCAGCTCAGTGCCGCCATTCTCAAAACGCTGCAAATTCCGCCCGCAGCCCTCATCCGCTACTCCATTTTTAAGCGCAGTTATGACGCTCGCAAGCGCGGCGATATTCAGCTGGTCTATATTGTCGATGTTGAACTAGATGCGGCGATAGCGCCAGAACAGCAGCTGCTCCAGCGGTTTAGCAAAGATCCGCACCTCAAGCCGACTCCCGACATGCGCTATCGTCCGGTGGCTCAAGCTCCCAGCCATCTTGACGCTCGCCCAATTGTGATTGGCACGGGACCTT
>CASBQH010000214.1 GCA_949127695.1 Synechococcales cyanobacterium PMM_0073 | reverse complement strand
GGCTGCTGCCCTGCGGTCTGCATGTGGTGGGCAAACCGCCGACCGCTATTGAGGCGATTGCGACGCTGGTGAATATCGCGGGCATCGACCGCCCCGAAGACGAGATCCAGAGTCTGCAACGGATTATTGCCAGCAGCCTGGGGCGTGACATTGACGATATTTACAAGCAGAGCGACCGGGGTAACTTGGGCGATGTGCAGCTGCTCTACGACATCAACCAGGCTTGTCGAGTGGCTGTAGCGGCAATGGTGCAGGAGCAAATTGACGCGGACGGGCGCGTTTCTAAAGTCACCAAGCTCAACTTCTTCAACCTCGGCAAAAAAGCCCCCTGGATTGAGGCGCTGCACGAATCGGGCTATACCCAGGTGAATCCGGATCTAATCAAGCCGCTGTTTGAGTATCTGGAGTTTTGCCTGAAGCAGGTGATTGCGGATAACGAATTGGGTGCTTTGCTGAAGGCGCTCGAAGGCGAGTACATTCTCCCCGGCCCCGGCGGTGATCCAATCCGCAACCCGGATGTGCTGCCGACTGGCAAGAATATCCACGCGCTCGATCCGCAGTCAATTCCCACTACTGCTGCCGTACAGGGCGCGCAGATTGTGGTAGATCGCCTGCTGGCTCGCGAACGTGCCGAAAACGGCGGCAACTACCCCGAAACGATTTCCTTCGTGCTCTGGGGCACCGACAACATCAAGACCTACGGCGAGTCGCTGGCGCAGGTGATGCTGCTGGTGGGCGTGCGTCCGGTGGCGGATGCGCTGGGTCGGGTGAACAAGCTGGAGATGATTTCGCTCGAAGATCTGGGTCGGCCTCGCGTCGATGTCGTGGTCAACTGCTCTGGCGTCTTCCGCGATCTGTTCATTAACCAAATGAACCTGCTGGATCGGGCGATCAAAATGGCGGCAGAGGCGGATGAGCCCATCGAGCTGAACTTCGTCCGTAAGCACGCGATGCAGCAGGCCGACGAGCTGGGGATCAACCTGCGTCAGGCGGCAACCCGCGTGTTCTCCAATGCTTCCGGCTCCTATGCGGCCAACGTCAACTTGGCGGTGGAAAACAGCACCTGGGAAAACGAGTCAGAATTGCAGGAGATGTATCTGGCGCGCAAGTCGTTTGCCTTCAACTCCGACAATCCCGGCATGATGGATCAGTCGCAGGCCATCTTTGAGTCGGCGCTCAAAACCGTCGATGTCACCTTCCAAAACCTCGACTCCTCCGAGATTTCGCTCACCGATGTCTCGCACTACTTTGACTCTGACCCGACCAACCTGGTCTCCAAGCTCAGAGGCGGCAAAAAGCCCAACGCCTACTTCGCCGATACCACCACCGCCAACGCCCAAGTCCGAACGCTCTCCGAGACCGTGCGGCTCGATGCCCGCACCAAGCTGCTCAACCCCAAATGGTATGAAGGGATGCTCTCTCACGGCTACGAAGGCGTGCGCGAACTCTCGAAGCGCTTGGTCAACACCACCGGCTGGTCGGCCACCGCAGGCGCGGTTGACAACTGGATCTATGAAGATACCAACAGCACCTTCATCCAGGATGAGGAAATGCGAAACCGTCTGCTCAACCTCAACCCGCATTCCTTCCGCAAGATTGTCAGCACCCTGCTGGAAGTAAACGGACGCGGCTACTGGGAAACCAGCGAGGAAAACCTGGACATGCTGCGGCAGCTCTACCAGGAAGTGGAAGATCGGATCGAGGGGGTCGAATAGCGATCGCTCAATTAATCTAGATGAAACAGCCAGGAGCTTGCCTTCTGGCTGTTTTCATATTTAGATTTGCGATCTAGATCTGCTATAGATCCAGCATTTGGTGGAATTCTAGATCTATTCGCACCGCAGTTCTGACCCTATGCAAGCTTTTCAGTCTCCAGTTTCCAGCTCTCGCTTCCTGCAAAATCTGATCAACGCGATTGCCGATCCGCTGCTGGTCAAAGATCGGCAGCATCGCTGGGTGCTGTTCAACGAGGCGTTTTGTCAGTTTGTGGAGCGACAGCCCTCTAAGTTGCTGAATCGCACGGATGCCGATTTTCTGCCTGCCGAGCAGGTAGAGATCTTCTGGCAAAAAGATGAGCAGGTGTTTCTCACGGGCATTACCACTGAAACCGAGGAGCTGTTCCAGGATGCGGCAGGCCACAAATACGAGATCTCGGTGAAAAAATCGCTGCTGCAAGATGAATCTGGCGAGCTGTTTTTGGTTTGCATCACGCGGGATATTGGGCGATACAAGCAGATTGAAGCCGAACGCGCTGCTCAACTTCAGCAGGAAATTAGCGAACACCAGCAGACCGAACAATCTTTGCGCCAGTCGCAGCAGCTGTTGCAGCTGGTGATGGACAATATTCCGCAGCTGATTTTCTGGAAAGATCAAAACTTGGTTTATCAAGGCTGCAACCAAACCGGAGCGAGGAGCATTGGGGTAGACTCGCCTGATCAAATTCTGGGCAAGACAGACTACGACCTGCCCTGGCCGATTGAGCAAGCGAACTGGTATCGCGAATGTGATCGGCGCATCATGCAGACCGGTATCCCTGACCTGCACAGCATCGAGCCGCAGCAGCAGACCGACGGCAAGCAGGCTTGGCTGGACAGCAACAAACTGCCGCTCTACGACAAGCAGGGCAACGCGATTGGCGTGCTGGTCACGGTTGAAGATATTACCGACCGCAAAGCCGCAGAGGAAGCCCTGATGGAGAGCGAAACCCGCTTCCGCAGTATCGTCGAAAATGCCAACGATGCGATTGTGATGCTGACCCCGCAAGGTGAGCTGATCTACAGCAGCCCGCAGTGGTTTGACATGTTTGGCTACAGATCTCAAGAGACGCTATATCAGCATTTTGATCGGTTTATACATCCCGAAGATTTGACCTTTTGCCTGGAGATCTACAGCCAAATTGCCACGGGTGCAGTCGATGCAATCACGCTAGAATATCGCGCCATTCATCGGGATGGCTCCTGCCGCTGGCATACGACCAATCTCTCTTCGATTAAAGACACATCTGGCCAGGTGCAACATTGCATCGCCATTGTCCGCGACATGACCGAACGCAAGCTAGCCGAAACTCAGCTCCAGCAGCAGGCGAAAGATCTGCATCTGGCGCTGCAAGAGTTGCAGCAGACTCAGATGCAGATGATTCAGGCCGAAAAGATGTCGAGCTTGGGGCAGCTGGTGGCTGGCGTGGCGCATGAAATTAACAATCCGGTCAACTTTATTTCGGGCAATCTGACCCATGCCAGCAGCTACACGCAGGATTTGCTGGAACTGGTGCAGCTCTACGAAACGCACTATCCAGAGCCAGTGGCCGAGATTGTCGATGCCGTTGAAGCAATTGAGCTGGACTTTTTGGTGGAGGACTTGCCCAAGCTGCTCAGCTCAATGCGGATTGGAGCCGAACGCATCCAGACAATTGTCGCCTCGCTGCGTAACTTCTCGCGGATGGACGAAGCTGAGATGAAGGCCGTTTCGGTGCATGACGGCATCGACAGCACGCTGATGATCTTGCAGAGTCGGCTGAAGGCTAAAGGCAGTCAGCCTCAAATTGAGGTAATTAAACAATATGGGGAGCTGCCGCTAGTGGAATGCTACGCCGGACAGCTCAATCAGGTCTTTATGAATATTGTCACCAACGCAATTGACGCCCTAGAGGAGCAGGCTGAGCAGGAGGCTGGGTTTTCACCCGTGATCACCATTCGCACAGAGCAGCTTCAAGACAACCAGATCTGCGTCCAGATTGCCGACAACGGCGTAGGCATGAGCGAAACCGTACAGCAGCGGCTATTTGATCCATTTTTTACGACCAAACCCGTCGGCAAAGGTACGGGCATGGGGCTGTCGATCAGCTACCAGATCGTGACTGAAAAGCATGGCGGAACGCTGAGCTGTAGCTCCATGCCCGCTCAAGGCACGGTTTTCTCAGTGGTTGTACCAGTTGAACAAGCAGACTGCCTCAGCTGAGAGCCACTCAAAATCAGCCGAATCACCTGCCTGAAGGCGCTAGACTCAGCCATCTCGCTTATCTGCTCTAGAGGAAGCCTGGGTAGGCTAGAAGCAGACAAAACCTTCGTCACACGGGTTCAGGGCTATGGATGACTTCTACATCGATTTTTATCACAGCTGGCTGATTGAAGTAGAGCCACTGGAACAAGGCTTTTCGACCACCTGCTATTCACCCTGCCGCAAGCGCATGTTGATCCAAGGACTCTACGCTTCTGAGAACGATGCGTTTTTGGCAGGCAAGCAGCAAATCAACCATCAAGTTGCCTGTGCGGCGCTGAGCGAAGCCCTGCTAGATCTATACGAAGCTGAGCGGATCAACTTTTTAGACTGGCGAGCCCTCAGCCATTCATTGCACTAATAGGGCACTCATGGGTCACGAATAGGCTGAGCTAGCTCGCAGTGGTTTTTGCAGATTTTATTGCAGCACAGTTTTAGAGACAATTCGCGTCTGCTTGCGGTCGGCTTCGGAGAGTTCTTCGCCGTCTTGCAGTCGCGTCGCATTTTCTTGCAGCACGGTGGCCGCATTCTGGTCGCCCATTTGCAACGCCGTCTTGGCCGCTGATTGGAGCATGGTGGCGGCTCCGGCCAAATCGCCTTGGGTCAGCTTGGTTTCGGCAATTTGAGTCTGGCGATATTTGGCCAGCGCCAGCACATGCTGCTGCACCGCTGGATTAATCGCGGGCTGGTAGATGCTGACCGAGCGCGCGGTGGCTGTCAGGGTTTCTGAGAGCAGATTGGTCTGACCGCTCATCGGGTCGTCGTAGCGCACCTGGACTCTGGCCACGGGCTGTTCGCCTTCGGGCAGCGGACTGATGTAGAGATTGGCCAATACAACGCGCGGTTCGGCCATCAGGTCGCCCAGCCGCACGGTAAATTGCTGTTCAGGCTGCGATTCTGCTAGGTCTAACAGCGGCAGCTCCACTGTTTCGGGCATGACTTGAGCAATTGGCTTCAGCTCGGCCAAGCGCACCTGCGGCATCAGCGAAATGATCAAATGGGCGTTGGTTAAGCCCACCGACTGAATGCGGCTAAACAGCCGATTAAACTCGCTGACGGCGGCTTCTGGCTTTTGGATATAAGAGAGCGAGCCACCTGCCGCATCGGCAATTTGCTCCAGCACATCTTGGTTCCAGTGGTTGCCAAAGCCCAGCGTACTCAGGGTAAGGTTGTAGCTAGCGGCTAGCTTGGCCAGCTTCAGGCAGCGTTCATTGTCGCCATGCTCATTTTCGCCGTCGGTGAGCAGAAACGCCTGTGAGATGCTGTCTTTTTTGGCTTTGGCCATCTCTTCAATCCCCAGCCTCAAGCCTTCATCAATCGCCGTACCGCCGCTGGCCTTGAGTCGGTCAATTGCCAGCTTGATTTCTGCCGGGTTTTCAATCACCTGATTGGGCACCAGCACCTTTGCTTTATGGTCAAACACCACAATCGAAAGCCGATCGCCCGGAGAGAGGCTGTCCACAATTGAATGAGCCGCCTGCTTCACCGTTTCTAGCGGGCGTCCGCTCATGGAGCCGCTGTGATCCAAAATCAGGCAGAGGTTGAGCGGCGCGCTCTGAGCGTTAGCTTCGGCAATGGCGGAGAGCGAAATCGCCAGCTGGCGCTGACTCATGCTTTGGGCAGCGTCAAGGTTGACATCATTCAGAGCGGTTTCTAGACCAACTTTCATAAGAATTCAAAAATCAATGGCTAGAGTAAACATCAGCTGGGCGCGGCCACTTCCTGATCATTGCAGATTCGGATATCCCTACTTCTACCAGACTTCTATCAGAACTGAGTCAAAATGGATGAATAATTCTCAAAATCCAGCAGATCTGCGGCTTTGGTGAGACTGAGCGCGAGGATTTAGCCGAGTTGTTCAAAGCTTAGCAAAAGTGCAGCGGCTCTACCTTTTCCTTTAATATGAATAAATGCTGCCTTCTAGGCGCTGCGATGGGAAAGTAGACCCCAGAGAAGACCCAGAACACCCAAGAGAAACTGTACGCCAGGAAAGTTAAAGCAATGCAAAGTGGTTACTACGGAGAGGCATCTTATCGGACACCTCCACCCGATTTACCGTCTCTCCTGCTGAAAGAGCGGATTGTCTATCTGGGGCTGCCCCTAGTCTCCTCAGATGACTACAAGCGGCAGATGGGGCTGGATGTGACCAAGCTAATCATTGCTCAGCTGCTCTATTTGCAGTCTGAAGATTCGGCCAAGCCAATCTTTTTCTACATTAATTCAACCGGCACCTCCTGGTACACCGGCGATGCAATTGGCTACGAAACCGAAGCCTTTGCCATCTGCGACACGATGGCCTATATCAAGCCGCCCGTTCACACGATCTGTCTGGGGCAGGCGATGGGCACAGCCGCAATGATCTTGTCATCGGGCAGTAAGGGCTTTCGAGCCAGCTTGCCCCACGCCACGATTGTGCTGAACCAGCCCCGCTCTGGAGCCAGAGGCCAAGCCACCGACATTCAGATTCGCGCCAAGGAAGTGCTTTCTAACAAGGCCGCCACGCTGGGTATTCTGGCGCGCAACACCGGCCAGACCGCCGAGAAAATTGGCAAAGACACCGACCGAATGCTCTACCTGACGCCCGCCGAGGCCAAAGAATATGGGCTGATCGATCGCGTCTTGGAGAGCGCCAAAGAGCTGCCGAAGCCAATGCCAGTTTTGACCTGAATCCCTGCAAGCTATAGGTTTTATGGACGATATTCTTTCCGTACCTTATATTCCACGCGGGGCGCAGCAAGGCCAGTGGATCGACATCTACACCCGCATGAATCAAGAGCGGATTCTGTTTCTGAATCAGGCGGTGACAGATGGCATTGCCAATTCGATCATTTCGGCGTTGCTCTATCTCGACTCAGAGGATCAAACCAAGCCGATTTTCCTGTACATCAACTCACTCGGTGATCCGGTGGCAGCAGGCATGGCTTCGATGGCAGCGGGCATGGTCTCGATCAACGCCGGACTGGCAATCTATGACACGATGCAGCATGTCAAATCTGAGATTGTCACTATCTGTCTGGGGCAGGCGGTTGGCATGGCGGCAGTGCTGCTCTCGGCGGGGACAAAGGGCAAGCGCGCTAGCCTACCGCATTCCACGATTGTCTTGAGCCATCCGCGCAACGGCTCGCGGGGGCAGGCTAGCGATATCCAGATCAACGCCAAAGAAGTGCTAGCCAAGCAGGCTTTGATCCTAGATATTCTGGCCGAAAACACCGGACAAGCTGCCGCCAAAATCAAGCAAGATATGGAGCGCAACTTCTATCTTGACCCGGAGCAGGCGCAGGAATACGGCTTAATCGACCGGGTGCTGCAAAGCCAGAAGCTGGATAGCCTGACTCACCTGCCCGTCCTTGCCTAACTCATTATTTTTTGACATCTAGGAGCAAAACCTATGCCTATTGGGATTCCCAAAGTTCCGTATCGTATGCCCGGCAGCTCCTATGAGCAGTGGATCAACATCTATGATCGGCTGTTTAGAGAGCGAATCATTTTCATGGCCGAAGAAGTAGACGACTCTATGGCGAACGCAATTGTCGCCTATCTGCTCTACCTCGACTCAGATGACCAGACCAAGCCAATTTACCTCTACATCAACTCGCCGGGTGGCTCAGTGACGGCAGGCATGGCGATCTACGACACGATGCAGCATATCAAGTCAGAAGTCGTGACGATCTGCGTTGGCTTTGCCGCTTCGATGGGGGCGTTTCTGCTCACCGCTGGCTCCAAGGGCAAGCGGCTGGCATTGCCGCATTCGCGAATCATGATCCACCAGCCTTCGGGCGGCATGGGGCGCAGTCAGGCCACCGATATTGACATTGAGGCCAAGCAGATTCTGCGGGTGCGGCGCGAGCTGAACCAGCTGATGGCGGCGCATACCGGCAAAACCGTTGAGCAGATTGACCGCGACACCGACCGCGACTACTTCATGTCAGCGCAAGAAGCAATGGACTATGGCCTGATTGATCGCGTCATTGCCGATACCAGCGAGCATAACTAGCGCTGTATGTAGCCCAGAGTCAGGACATCATCATATAGATTGCTTTCAATTTAGCTGGGCAAATGGCAGAATCTATGATAGGTCTGCCTTTTTATTAGGGTTTGCGATGGAGCTTGCCGATTATTATCGACTGCTAGGGCTAAGAACTGGCGCATCCTATGAGGATATTAAAGCCTCCTATCGACGTTTGGCTCGGCGCTACCATCCTGACGCAAATCCCACCAACCCAGAGCAGGCGCAAGAGCGGTTTATTCAGCTGACTGAGGCATACAAAGCGCTGTCTAACCTAGTTCCACCCGCAGAGCCAGCCCCTGTCAAAGAGCCGCCTAAAGCAAACTCAGCCTATCGACGCAGACCTGAGGCTAGCCCCTCGGCTAGACCCCCAGCGGCCAAGCCGCCGATCAAGGTCACGGTGACGAAGACGGCCAAAGCAGCTAGCAAGATATCTGGCCAGTCTACGGCTCAGTCGCCGTCCATTCAGTTTCAGCATCTTTCGCTGGCCGATCAAAAGCTGAAGCGTGAGTCTTATGAACAGCTTCAGCAGCTCCTGAAGCAGCAGCGCTTTCCGCGTGCGGTTGCCCTCACCGAAGCTCTGGCGCAGCGACTGCCTAACGATGCCGAAATCCGCCAGTGGCAGGCCATTACCTATCAGCGATTTGGCCGCTATTTAATTGGCAATCGCCAGTCTGAAAAAGCCAGAGTCTATCTGAAAAAGGCGCTGCGTACCGATCCGCATAACAAGTCGCTCTGGTATGAAGTGGAGCGTGACTTCCGCCGAATTGAGCAGATCGAAATCTATTAGCGAAATAGCCCAACGAACCCGCAATAAAAAACCCCCCAGCTTGCGGCCAGGGGGATGAATCAGGGTGCATCTACCATTCACTTAATCCAGCCACAGCCGAGACATCAGGAGATCTAGCGATATTTTGGGTGGGCTTTACCGGGACTTTAGAGAAGCGTGAACTTCTGCGCGGTCAGCCCTGATTTTGCGCCAAATCGGCTGGGCGTAGTCTATTGCTGAAGCCTATAGCCCGACGCATTGGGACTATAGGTGCCCAGCTTGGAACCGTTTGAGTTATACAGCTCGACGGGCACTTGGGTCGCCTCGCTCAT
>CASBQH010000213.1 GCA_949127695.1 Synechococcales cyanobacterium PMM_0073 | reverse complement strand
TTTAGAAGCTTTTGCCTCAAAGCCGAACCCAGATGTGAAGAAATCAAGCCGCTAACCAAAGATCAGCAGAGAATAGGCTTTTCCCCTGAAAGGATGAGGCGCTGATTCAGAAAGTTTGCGGCTACTCAAATTGCTCTAGTCGCTTGGCACAGCTACAGCTTTACGATGAATTTGCTTTCTTTGAGATTAATAAGCACGACCGGATCTTTGAAGACATTACCTTACATGATTAGGCTGATGACTGAAGATTTAGTGAAGCGCTAGGGCTGACACCTAGAGGCTGATGATAACAGTGATAGATTGGGTGCAGCTTAGCAAAACCAAGCCAGGGTACATGACTTTGTTTGCCACCTTTTCTGCATCTCTCGGTTCACCCGCTAGTTTTTTAGTTCAGGCCATTCTACTCACAATCACAGGGCTGCTGCTGATTCCAGTCGCAGTACTGCTAGTTGAATGCTTGGCTGCTCAGTGGCCGACTCGTCAGCTCGCCGCCGCGCCGCGCCCATCTCTGGCGGTGCTGGTTCCGGCGCACAATGAGGCATTGGGCATTCAGCCCGTGCTAAACCAGATTTTGGCAGAACTACAGCCCAACGACCGCTTGGTGGTGATTGCCGACAACTGCACCGACGAAACGGCGGCAGCGGCCAGAGCAACAGGCGCAACGGTGATTGAGCGCCAAGACAGCGAGCGGCGCGGCAAGGGCTACGCGCTAGACTATGGCCTTCAGTTTTTGGCGGAAACCGCGCCCCCAGAGGTTGTGGTGATTATTGATGCTGACTGTCTGGTGCAGCCCGGAACACTAGAGCGAATTGCGGCTACTGCGGCAGCCACTGGCCGTCCGGTGCAGGCCACTTATTTAATGGAGCGCCCCGCTCAGCCGCGCCCCCAAGATGCAGTTTCGGCGCTGGCCTTTCTGGTCAAAAACTGGGTGCGGCCTCAAGGGCTAGATCGGCTCGGCTTTCCAGGCATTTTGACTGGCACAGGCATGGCCTTTCCTTGGCCGGTGCTTCGCAGCGTCTCGCTGGCCAGCGGCAACATTGTCGAAGATATGCAGCTCTCAATGGATCTGGCGATTGCAGGCTACCCGACGCTGTTCTGCCCCAATACGAAAGTGATTGGCCTGCTGCCGCAGCAGGCAGCGGCAGCCAAAAGTCAGCGCACTCGCTGGGAGCATGGACATCTGCAAACATTGCTGACTCAGGTGCCCAGGCTGCTCCAAGAAGCAATCCAGCAAAAGCGAGCTGATCTACTGGTGATTGCTCTAGATCTGTCAGTGCCGCCGCTGTCGCTGCTGGTGATGCTCTGGGGGCTGGCGCTGCTGCTGGCGCTTATGGCGGGCTGGCTCACCCAGATCTGGCTCCCCGTGACGCTGCTCTCTGTGGAAGGCATGATGCTCCTAACGGCAGTTTTGACAGCTTGGCTCAAGTTTGGACGAACCGATCTGCCTGCCCTGACGCTGCTGGCTGTACCGTTTTATTTGCTTTGGAAAATTCCGCTGTATGTGGCCTATGCGATTCGGCCTCAGACAAAATGGGTGCGTACCGAACGGGATGCGGTCTCGAAGTCTTAGCTGACTGTAAAGTTTGCCAGAGAAATTTGCTAGAAATCTGCTAGAGAGGTATCCATGAATATTACCCCGACTGAAATTCCAGATGTGCTGCTGATTGAGCCTCGTGTGTTTGGCGACGAGCGAGGCTTTTTCTTTGAAAGCTTTAACCAAAAAACCTTCCAAGAAAAAGCTGCCGACGTGCAGTTTGTCCAAGACAATCACTCCTGCTCAGCCGCCAACGTGCTGCGCGGGCTGCATTACCAAATCCAGCAGGCGCAGGGTAAGCTGGTGCGCGTTACGGCTGGGGCAATTTTTGATGTGGCGGTGGATATTCGCCGCAGTTCTCCCAGCTTTGGCCAATGGGTGGGCTATGAGCTGAGCGCCGAGAACAAACAGCAGCTCTGGATTCCGGCAGGATTTGCCCATGGCTTTATCTCGCTGGCCGACCGCACCGAAGTGCTGTATAAAGCTACTGACTTTTATGCCCCGGCTCACGAGCGCTGCATCCGCTGGGATGATCCTGAACTGGCGATTGCTTGGCCGCTGAGTGGCGAACCGACGGTATCAGGCAAAGACCAGCAGGGGCTGTCGCTGCATCAGGCTGAGGTGTTTGAATGAGCCAGATTTTGCTAATTGGCCGAGATGGCCAGGTGGGGCAGGAGCTGCAAAAAACGCTGGCTCCGCTGGGCAATGTCGTCAGCGTTGGGCGACCGCAGCTGGATCTGACTGCGCCTGAGCAGATTCAGCGCTTGATTGAGGAGACAGCTCCAGCCCTGATTGTGAATGCGGCAGCCTATACTGCCGTGGATAAAGCCGAATCGGAGCCAGCGCTGGCTCATGCGGTGAATGCCGCCGCCCCAGAGCAGATGGCCAAAAGCGCTCAGGCTTTGGGGTCAGCGCTGATTCATATTTCCACCGACTATGTGTTTGACGGCAGCAAGAGCAGTCCCTATCTGGAAACCGACCCAACGCAGCCGCTGGGCATCTATGGCGAATCTAAGCGAGCGGGAGAAGTGGCCATCCAGCAGGTTCAGGCCGCCTACCCTGATTTGCAGTACGCGATTTTGCGAACCGCTTGGGTCTATGGCGCAGGCGGCAAGGGCAACTTTGCCAAAACCATGCTGCGGGTGGGAGCCTCACGCCCGGAACTGCGGGTGGTGGCCGACCAGATTGGCACCCCCACCTCGGCGGCTGAAATTGCCTGGGCGATTGCGGCTTTAGCACAGCAGTTTTTGCAGCCCGGTGCAGCCCAGCCCAGCGGCATCTATCACTTTACCAACAGCGGAGCCGCCAGCTGGTATGACTTTGCTGTGGCAATTATTGAAGAAGCCCGCGCCTTAGGCTGGCCGCTCGCCGTAGAGCAGATTACGCCCATCACCACCGCCGAATACCCCACGCCCACCCAGCGTCCGGCTTATTCGGTGCTCTCCAACCAAAAAATCCAGCCGATTCTACCAGCCCCGCCGCCGCAGTGGCGGCAAAGTCTACGTCAGGTCATTGCCGAACTCCATCGCAATTTATCCTCTAACTAGCAAGTAACTAGCAAGTCATGAAAGCAATTATTCTCTCTGGCGGTAAAGGAACTCGACTGCGCCCGCTGACTTACACCGGCGCAAAACAGCTCGTGCCGGTGGCCAACAAGCCGATCCTCTGGTATGGAATTGAGTCAATTGTGGCGGCAGGCATCACCGAGATTGGGATTATCATCAGCCCCGAAACGGGCGAAGAGGTGAAAACCAAAACGGGCGACGGCGAGCAGTTTGGAGCCAAAATTACCTATATTGTGCAAGAGTCGCCTGCCGGACTGGCTCATGCGGTCAAAATTGCTCAGCCGTTTCTGGGCGATTCGCCGTTTGTGATGTATTTGGGCGACAACCTGGTGCAGAGCGAGCTGGATTTGTTTTTAGAGCAGTTTCACGCCGCCAATCTGGATGCGCTGACGCTGCTTTGCCCGGTCGCCAATCCCAGCGCCTTTGGGGTGGCCAAAGTGGATGAGCAGGGGCGGCTGCTCCAGCTCGTTGAAAAGCCGAAAGACCCGCCTTCTAATCTGGCGCTGGTCGGAATTTATATTTTCTCGCCGGTGATTCATGACGCGATTGCCGCAATTCAACCTTCGCCCAGAGGTGAACTCGAAATTACCGACGCCATCCAGATGCTAATTGACCAGCAGAAGTCGGTCGAGGCGCGGCAGATTCGCGGCTGGTGGCTAGATACCGGCAAAAAAGATGACCTGCTCGAAGCCAACCGCATCATTCTAGATACCTGCCTCCAAACCAACCTGCAAGGCGAAGTAGATGAGCAGAGCCAAATCATTGGCCGCGTCGAAATTGGCACTGGCTCCAAGGTGATTAACTGTACGATTCGCGGCCCCGTCACGATTGGCAAAGACTGCCACCTGGAAAACTGCTTTATCGGCCCCTACAGCAGCATCTCTGACCAAGTCACCCTCATCAACGCCGACTTGGAGCATAGCGTCATTCTCAAAGGCGCAACGGTTGAGGGCATTCACCATCGGATTGTCGATAGCGTCATTGGCAGGCGGGCACATCTAAAAGAAGCGCCGCGTCGGCCTAAAGCCCTGCGGTTTATGATTGGCGACGACTGCCAGATCGAGCTGAACTAGCGCTCTTATTTACCTATTTTTTTGCAAAAACTCCTATGGCTAACCTAGAAAGAGCACCTCGCCAGATTTTGATTACAGGCGGAGCAGGATTTATTGGCGCAAACTTTGTGCATCACTGGTGTACCGCCTATCCCGGCGACCGCGTTGTGGTGCTAGATGCGCTCACCTATGCGGGCAATCGCAATAATCTAGCGGGCTTAGAAGGCGCGAATCTGCGCTTTGTTGAAGGCGATATCTGCGATCGGGCGTTGGTAGACAGCCTGCTGCAAGCCGAAAGTATTGATACCCTGGCTCACTTTGCCGCCGAGTCGCATGTTGATCGCTCCATTCTGGGGCCGGGAGCCTTTGTCCAAACCAACGTGGTGGGCACCTTTACCCTGCTCGAAGCCTTCCGGCAGCATTGGAACAATGCCGGTCAGCCCGCCGCATCCCGCTTCCACCATGTCTCGACTGATGAAGTCTACGGCAGCCTGGAAGCCGACGATCCGGGCTTTAGCGAAACCACGCCCTATGCGCCCAACAGCCCCTACTCGGCTTCCAAAGCAGGCAGCGATCATCTCGTGCGCGCCTACTATCACACCTATGGGATGCCGACGCTGCTCACCAACTGCTCCAACAACTACGGGCCTTATCACTTTCCAGAAAAGCTGATTCCGCTCAGCTGCATCAATATTTTAATGGGCAAGCCGCTGCCGATCTATGGCGATGGCCAGAACATTCGTGACTGGCTCTATGTGGGCGATCATTGTAGCGCTTTGGATGCGGTGATTCATCGCGGCACACCGGGCGAAACCTACAACATTGGCGGCAACAACGAAGTCAAAAATATTGATCTCGTGCAGATGCTCTGCGAGCTGATGAACGAACTCGCGCCCGAACTGCCCGTGCGTCCGGCACAAAACCTGATCACCTACGTCAAAGATCGCGCCGGACATGATCGCCGCTATGCGATTGACGCCACCAAAATTAGCACCGAGCTAGGCTGGACGCCCGCCGAAACCGTGGAAGGTGGTTTACGTCGCACGGTCGAATGGTATCTGACGCATCGTGACTGGTGGCAGCCGTTGCTCTCAGAAGAATATCAGGCTTACTATCGTGAGGTCTACGCCTAGAATACCGCGCTGGACACAGAGCCATGTAGCTTCTCGCTTTCGTCACTCTAGTTGTCTAGTTGCAAGGAGAGATCGCGATGTTTACAGCTTGGCAAAGATTTCGGGCAGCTCGGACTGCGGTATGGCTGCTGCTGTTTCTGCTAACGGTCTCGGCTGCCTGCTCATTGCCGATTCATTCGTCGCTCAGTCAGGCTGAAGCGCCGCCGTCTCAGTCCAATCCCATTTCCTTGGGGCTGGGCACAAATTTAACCGGAATTGCCGACTGGTCAACCCAACTGCCTTTTATAGATGGCTTTAAGTCATCTAGAAGCTGGATTACTAAATGTGCTCCAGCGGAAGACTGTAGTAACGTTTGGGATACTGAGGAAGCCAAACAATTAGATTTAGATCCGCATGGCTGGGTGAAGTCTCTGCCTGCACCTGCTGACGCGCCAAGATATAGCCGCGTTGCCACGCTACTCTATCGCGAGATTGGCCGTTATCCAGGTGGTCAATATGTAGTGCTTTATGAAGGAGACGGCACAATTGAGTATGACTTTGACGCCCAAAAAGACGTGGCAGCATCAAAGCCAGGTCGCGATTTAATCAATGTAACACCTAGCGATAGCGGAATTTTGCTGATTGTTAGTGCGACCGATCCTCAGAAGACAGGCGATTACATCCGGAATATTCGAGTCGTACCAATTGAGTTTGAGCAAACTTACGCAACCGACACTTTTAATCCAGTCTTTTTAGAGCGGATCAAGCCATTTAGGACGCTCCGATTTATGGACTGGATGGCGACGAACAATTCAAACCAGAGTGAATGGCAGAACCGACCGCAGCTAGAAGATAAAAGCTATGCCGAAAAGGGCGTGCCGCTGGAAATCATGATTGCGCTCGCCAATCGACTGCAAGCAGATCCCTGGTTTAACATGCCACATCAGGTCACCGATGAATATATCACTAACTTTGCTCAGCTAGTCAAAACAGAGCTTGATCCCAAGCTCACGGCCTATGTCGAATTTTCCAATGAAGTCTGGAACTGGATGTTTGCTCAGGCGCAGTATGCGCTGAAGCAGGGCAAAGCGCGCTGGGGCGAAGACAAAGGCGATGCGTTTATGCAGTGGTACGGGATGCGAACCGCCCAGATGTCGGATATTTGGAACCAGGTGTTTGCCGATCAGCGCTCCCGAATTCGCACGATTATCTCAACCCAAACGGCCTGGGAGGGACTGGAAACCAGCGCCCTTGACTGCTCGCTCTGGGTAGCAGAAGGCCAAAAACCCTGCTATCAGCACAGCCTTGACGCTTATGCAATTACTGGCTATTTCAGCGGCGGCTTGGGCGACGAGCAAGATCGCAGCACCGTTGAGGCTTGGCTGAATGATCCAGATGGTGGCTTCAAGCGAGCCCTGACTCAAATTGAGCAGGGCGGCAGCCTCAAAACAGACGATAGTTTGGCCAACACCAAACGGGGATTTATCTATCACCAGCAGGTGGCGCAGCAAAAGCAGCTCCAGCTCGTGGTCTACGAAGGTGGGCAGAGCTTGGTCAGCCCTAACAGCGAAAAGCTAACCGAATTTTTTATCAAGCTCAACCGTCGTCCAGAAATGTATGGCTTTTATCAACAGCTGTTAAATGACTGGAAAGCAGTAGGCGGAACGCTGTTTATGAATTTTTCGGATATTGGCAAACCTAGCAAATGGGGCAGTTGGGGGGTCTTAGAGCATGTCGATCAGACTAGCTCACCGCGATATGATGCGCTGATTGATTTTATTGATCAGCTGTAGCAGCCTGTCAGGACTGCGGCCAGAATTGACCTGATGCAGCTATAAGCTAGACAGATTTCTGATTTTCGGGCTGTGCGGTTCTAGCTTAGCCGTAAGATTTTCACAGGCTCAGACCGCCAAAGTTAATGCTAAAGGCAACGTTGAGGCTCTCTAGTGAGTCAATTAGCCAAGAAACGCTGTCTCGCGTACAGGTTTCGTAATGTTTGAACAGCACCGAGAACTGCTTTTCGAGATAGGGCTTCACCTTACGGCAGATCAGCACAATTTTCAGCAGCAGGCTAATCGTGGTGGTGATGCCCAAATTGCCGGTCAAATCGACAAAGACGGCATGATTGGGCTGCTGAGAATTCTCGACGACTAGAAAGTTCAGCAGCTTACGGCAGGTGCCAATTAACAGCACGTCGTTCAGCGGCAGACTGTGATGCTCTGGCAGAATGGTTTGTAAACACTGAGAGAGCCGCTGATTAAACTGGCTGCTGCCATATTTTGAATCAATTGAGCTGACTAGATAGTCATAGAGGTCAGCTTTGAAGTCGCGGTAGTTGGCGGTATGGCTACTGTAGGTGATAAACCGCTGTGCCTGATCGCGGCAGGTGTTAGAGCCGTCAATTTTGCCGCCAAACTGCTGCAAAGCTCGATCAAGATGGCGATCGCTCAGCAGCGTCGGGTTTTTAAAAGAGCGCAAGCCCTGCGGCAGATCTTGTAAATCGCTGCTGAGTCCACCGTTCAGCAGCTTATGGGTGGCATACTGCGACAGATCGCGCTCAAACTGTCGTTGCACATGCCGCCTGATCTGCCGAATCCGGCGATACTGCTCGTCGCTGCTGTCAGAGGTGAGCAGATTGTATTTGTACAGACAGGGATAGCGCCGAATCAGCGTGCCCAATGGCCGATTGCCGTCACCCCATTCGGGCGTTTGTTTGACCAGCTGCGCCAGCCGCTGCAAGGCCAGATATTGCTCTGTCTCGCGGAACTGCTGCACTAGCTCACGCAGCCGCTGAGTCGTGCGGGAGCGGCCTGATGCCGCCGAAGCATCTGTCTCAAACAGCGCCACGAGTTCGGGAATGGCGCTTTGCAGCCGCGACTGCATCAGCCAGTGGTTGATAAAAATATGCAAGCTGCGGTTGAGAATAAACTTGAAGTCTTTTTCGATGTAGGGCGATTCAATAATTTTTTTGAGGCATTGCCAAATTTGATAGTCAGAATAGCCGCTGCCGCTAATAAACAGCATCCGAAAGCGGTCGATCAGCGCTTCGGGTGGCTCAACCCGCACGCAGTCCAGCAGATGATCGTAGAGATACTGCTCTTCGAGGAACGTCGTTTGATGGTTAGTGACTCGACGGTTGTAGTAATCTGACCAAGAATCCATAGTAACCCGGACTCCATTGAAAACACCTTTGGCTAATCTCAGGCTCCTGCTTGCCGCAACCGCACAGCAACAGCCCAAACCCGACGCAAGGTGAGTGACTAGAAGTGAAACCGGTGGCTCACAGCAGGCTCTATTGTATTACAAGCAATGTATTACAAGCGACTGTTAAACTGCCGCCGCAACGTAGAGTGAGCAGTTAAGTTTCAGTCGAAATGATAACCCAATTGGCCGTTAAATTCAACCCTAGCGCCAATACAAGCGCCAAGCTAGCGCTTTAAAACTTAACTGAGTATCTACCTTGAGCTGTAGCATTATCACTCAACAAAAGTGATTTAAGGCACATGATTTGACAGATTATCTTTCAGATACAAAGCTGAGATTCAGACTGAGGATGCTGGCATTTGCACTTCTTCAGCAAAGCTGCTGCGTCGCAAAAAGTGAAAGGGACCCGCAATCGATCCCCAAACGCGCTCGTCGGTTTCTGGGTCGCGGCCTCGATCAAGGCTGAGCATCTGCTGCGCGTCAACTTCAAACTCGTTATCAAGATAGGTGGTTTTGCCATTGCGGACTACGATGCAGTTTTTTCCCGGCTCGACTCGTCCTTTAAAGCTTTGGCCAGTCCATTCCACCCGCATATCACAGCCGTTCATCTTCTCAATCCGCTCTGGGGGCAGCTGATGCAACCGCTCTGGGCTACGCGCCGCGCCATAAAACTCGGCTTCGTCTTTAACCTGATAGTTTTCTAAAGCAATATAGCCATCCTGGGGCGTAAACTTCAGCACCCGCAGCCGATAGGGCAGATGCAGCTGATAGTCATAGGCTTGCTCCAAAAACAGGCTGAGGCCAGCCAACAGCTTGTAAGGCAAAGGCCGCATACAGACCCGAATATGGGCATAAAACGGCGGATTTTCAATCGCCTGCGCTTGGTTGCTAAAGTCAGCTGCCATCCAGCGCACGAGTTGGACGACATCAGTAGAATGAGTCATAGCGGATTTTGTCAGGTTGATCTAGTCACAGCATCTCCTATTTTAAAGCGAGAAGGCTACTGATTTGCAGCCAAAACTGACGGGCTGCGCTTGGCTCGCTCCACCGGGTTCATCCGCCGTTCTAGTAGCCCAAACGCCTGCGACGAGAGCAGCGTCAGCACCAAATAAACCAGCGCCACCCCTGCATAGACTTCAAACGGGCGAAAGTTGGTGGCAACAATCAGCTGTCCGCGCCGAAACAGCTCTTCAAAGCCAATCACGGCCACCAGACTCGTATCCTTCAGCAGCGTAATAAATTCATTGCCCAAGGGTGGCACCATCCGCTGAAAAGCCTGCGGAAAGATCACGTAGCGCATGGTTTGGGGCGCGCCCAGCCCCAGTGACTCAGATGCCTCATGCTGGCCGCGCTCAATCGACTGAATCGCCCCGCGCACAATCTCGGCAATATAGGCGGCGCTGTTAAGGGTGAGTGCCAGAATTGCCGCCACGGGTCGGCTAAAGGTAAAGGTCAGCCCCAGCGTTTTGATTAAGGCGGGCAGACCAAAGTAGATCATAAACAGCTGCACCAGCAGAGGCGTGCCGCGAAAAAAGTCAACATAGACGCGAGCCGCCAGCCGCAGTGGCGCAAAGGACGAGAGGCGGGCAATGCCAATTAAAGAACCCAGCGCCATGCCCAGCACGGTGGCGACAGCGGTGAGCAACACGGTAATGACCGCGCCTTGCAGCAGCGTCGGCAGAGATTGCAGCAGAATTTCCATGCACAAATTGAGGGTGAAGGGCTGGACTGAGGCATGAAGCCTCCCGATGTTGCAGAGAGGCTTTCATAGGTTGGTTAATTCGACCGCTTAGAGGGCTGTTTCAGGCAAGGTCGGCGGCTCGCTGTTAAACCACTTCTTATAGATCTCGGCATATTTGCCGTTGTCAATAATCGTCTTGAGTCCGGCATTCACCTTCTCAACGTTGGCTGAATCTTTGGGCATGGCGATCCCGTAAAACTCTTCGGTCAAGAGTTTATCGGTGGCCACCTTAACGCCCGGAATATTGCCGCTTTTGACGGCATAGAGCGTCACTGGCGCATCGTTAATCACAGCATCGACGTTGCCGTTGGATAGCTCTTGCAGGGCGAGCGGGGCAGAGTCAAAGGTGGTAATTTTGGCTCCCTCAACCTTTTTGGCTTCATCAGCTCCGGTAGTGCCAATCTGCACGGCGATCCGCTTGCCTTTGAGCGCCTCTAGGGAAGTGGTGGTCGTATCACCTTCTTTAACCGCAATTGCCAAGCCCGCCTTAAAGTAAGGCCGCGAGAACGATACCGCCTCAGCGCGTTCAGCCGTAATCGTCATGGCGCTAATTGCCGCATCGACCGTGCCCGCCTTCAGGGCGGGGATAATGCCGTCAAAGGGCAGACTTTCAAACTCGACTTTTAACCCTGAGGCTTCGCCAATCGCATTCATTAAATCAATGTCAAATCCTTCTAGGCCACCTCCCGATGCAGCTTGGGATTCAAAAGGCGGAAAGGCGGGTTCGGTCGCTACTTTGAGCGTTGTGGCACCGGCATCCGCGCCTGTGCCCGTAGTGCTGGTGCCACAGGCCGCAAAAGTAACCACGCAGGCCAAGCTGAGCAGGCCAATCAAAACATGGCGTAAAAAACGGAATCTGGAAAACTTCAGCATCTTGATCTAAATCTCCTGGTACAGGTCTGTAGTTTCAGCGTTTGGGGGGCATGATGGGTTAGAGGTGACGGCGGCAATCTAAAATCTGCATCTAAATCAATTAATGCAATAATGGCGCAGCAGCTACAGTTTGTGTTGTACTTTACGCATCCTATAGCGAAAAAAGCTACGGTGTTAGTAGCAAGCTTTGCAGTCCTAGACTGTTTGGGCTGAAATCTAGGCCAATCTGGTCGTTACCAAATTTTACAAACTTCAGCGCTCGCCTAAATCTCATGGAGAATTCGTCCGCCATCTGGTTTGATCAAGTCGAAAAAAGCTTCGGGTCGCTGAAGGTGCTCAAAGGCATCAGCGGCGAGATTCATCCCGGCGAAGTGATTGCAATTATTGGTTCGTCTGGCTGCGGCAAGAGTACGCTGCTGCGCTGCTTTAACCGACTCGAAGCGATCAACGGCGGGAGGCTGGTGGTGAATGGCATTGATCTGTCGCAGCCAGAGCTAGGCACATCTGAACTCAAGCTGCTGCGGGCTGAGGTGGGCATGGTGTTTCAGCAGTTTAATCTGTTTCCACATATGACAGTGTTGGAAAACCTCTGCCTCGCGCCCTGCAAGGTGCTGAACCAGTCGAAGCAGGAAAGTCTGCGAACTGGTCGGTTTTATCTGGAAAAAGTGGGGCTAATCGAAAAGGCTGATGCCTATCCAGAGCAGCTTTCTGGCGGCCAAAAGCAGCGCGTCGCAATTGCCCGCTCGCTCTGTATGCGCCCCAAAATTATGCTGTTTGACGAACCCACCAGCGCCCTTGATCCAGAGCTAGTCGGCGAGGTGCTCAGCGTCATGCAGCAGCTGGCCGAAGAAGGGATGACGATGGTGATTGTGACGCATGAAATGCAGTTTGCCCGCGAGGTGGCCAGCCGAGTCTTGTTTCTCAACCAAGGCCAAGTTGAAGAAGAAGGCAACGCCCGCGAGGTGTTAGACCATCCGCGCAGCGAACGCCTGCGCGCTTTTCTCAGCCGCATGAGCTTTGCCAAAGTGTAGCTGCCTGAGCAATTTGCAACCTTATTCGCAACCTTAGATAGAGGGATCTCTTAGCAGTTTTAGATAGGCTAAGCCATGACTTTGTGGCTGACTCATCGTGAATTCAGAAATATCCACCGTCTGGGGCAAAATTCAGGCGATGGCCAATGACTCTATCGTACTCTTGCCGAACATTGGTTTGGCAATTGTTGTCTTTGCAATTTTCTTTTTCATTGCCCGCATCCTGAAACGATTGGTCAAAAACTTGACCCGTTCCCACCGTCAGGCTCGCAACTTGGGTATGGTGCTGGGGCGCTTGGTGCAAGGGGCAACCGTACTGATGGGGCTATTTATATCACTATCTATTGTAATTCCGTCGCTCAAGGCTAGCGATCTGGTGCAGCTTTTGGGAATCAGCGGCGTGGCCATTGGCTTTGCCTTTCGAGATATTCTCCAAAATTTTCTAGCAGGCATTCTAATTCTTTTAACCGAACCTTTCCAAATTGACGATCAAATTGTATTTAAAAACTTTGAAGGCACCGTAGAACAGATTCAGACTAGAGCCACTACAATTAGAACCTACGACGGTCGGCGGATCGTGATTCCTAACTCTGAGCTATTTACCAACTCAGTCACGGTCAATACTGCGTTTGAGCATCGCCGCTTAGAATATGACATTGGGATTGGCTACGGTGACGATATTGATACAGCTAGAGCCTTGATTTTAGAAGCCATTCACGACACCAATGGCGTCCTAGAAAGCCCCGCAGCAGATGCGATCGTGGTGGATTTGGCAGATAGCACGGTGAATATTCGAGCCCGCTGGTGGGTAGAGCCACCTCGCCGTGCAGATGTTTTAGATCTACAGGATCGCGTTTTAACCAATATCAAAAACAAGCTGACGGCCAGCGGCATCGATCTACCTTTCCCCACACAGCAAATTCTGTTTCATGACCAGACCGAAGCCAGCGACGGCAACCGCGCCCAGCAGCGAGAAGGCTGGCCAGCAGGCAAAGGCGCACCGCCGCAGTCACGCAGCATTAGTCAGGCACTGAGGCAGTTGGCTGAGACTCGCGCAGAATCTATAGAGCACAATGGGGAAGTACCAGATCACCAGGATGCTGCTCCGAGAAGTAAAGCTTAGAACGATGAAACACGCTAAGTTCAGTAAATCCTGGGACTCGCTGCAAGCCAGCTTTTGGTTTGTGCCCAGCCTGATGGTGGTGCTTTCGATTGGGCTGTCGTTTTTGATGATTGCGATTGACCAACGCCAAGAAACCGACGTGATTGGCGATCTAGGCTGGGCTTATGCGCTTGGCCCTAATGGTTCGCGAGCCATTCTCTCAGCCATTGCTGGTTCCATGATGAGCGTAGCCACTACAGCCTTCTCGATTACAATTGTGGCCTTGCAGCTAGCCTCTTCTCAGTTTGGCCCCAGGCTCTTGCGTAACTTTATGCAAGATAAGGGCAATCAAATCGTCTTAGGCACGTTTATTTCTACGTTTGTCTATAGCCTGATGGTGCTGCGGACAATTAACGGCGTCGATAAAAATGAATTTGTGCCGCATCTGGCCGTTACCTGCGGTATTGGTTTAGCCATTGCCAGCATTGGCGTCTTGATCTATTTTATTCATCACTCGGCCTCGTCAATTCAGGTTGATCAAGTGATCACCCGCGTGGGTGCTGATCTGGATGATGCAATCGATCGGTTATTTCCGGAGCGGATCGGACGCGGTGCCGTGAAGCAGCAGGGCATTGCTGATATGCCAGAAGATTTTGAGCGTCTGGCGGTTCCGGTGAGGGCGACATCCGGCAGCTATATTCAGGCGATTGATGACGGGCAGCTGATGCAGATTGCTACCACACATCACCTGCTGCTACGGGTGCGGCAGCGTCCTGGTCGCTTTGTGGTGCAGGGCAGCGAACTGGTGCAGCTGTTTCCGGCAGAGCAGATGAGCAAATCACTCGCGGCTCAGATTAACGATGCCTTTATTTTTGGCTCGCAGCGCACGGAGCAACAGGACATTGAGTTTTCAATTGATCAGCTGGTAGAAATTTCCACCCGCGCCCTCTCTCCTGGCATCAACGATCCGTTCACGGCAATTCGCTGCATTGATCAGCTCAGCGCTGCACTTTGCCGCCTAGTACAGCGAGAAATTCCGTCGCCCTACCGCTATGACTCGCAAGATAAACTGCGGGTGATTGCCGAACCGATTGCTTTTGGCGACTTGGTGGATGCGGCCTTTAACCAAATTCGGCAGTATGGGCAGTCTAGTGTGGCAGTCACCATTCGGCTTTTAGAGGCGATTGCTCTAATTGCTCAATTTACTCACAAAACGATAGATCGAGCGGCTTTGAGGCGACAGGCAGAAATGATTCAGCGCGGCAGCGAAACCGGCATCGCTGAAGAATTAGATCGCAGAGATATTAAGGAGCGCTATCTGGGCGTGATCCAAGCGCTCGAATCGCGCTGAGGCGGCTCAGCTAGTTTTGCCGTCGTGGTGCTGAGCAGGTCGCTCAGCCTGCCGCAGCAGCGCTTCTGCCTGGGGCGAGAGGTTGAGCGTGCCAGATCGCAGATGCAGATCGCGCTGCGGAAACGGGATTTCAATTTGTCGCGCTTGCAGCAGGGCAAAGATCTGGAAATATAGATCGCTTTTTAAGATGAACTGACGGCTGGGCTGAGTCGTCCAAACTAGCAGATCAAAATCTAGCGAACTCTCGCCAAACCCGGTAAAAAACACCTGAGGCGGCGGATTGTTCAGCACTTCGCTATGGCTCTCTGCCGCCGCCAAAAGCGCCGCTTTCACAGCCTCAGGATCAGCGCTGTAGGAGACGCCCACCGGCAAATGCAGCCGCGAAATCGGGTTGCGGTGGCTCCAGTTAATTACCTCTTCTTCCAAAAACCGCGAGTTGGGCAGAATAATCGAAACGTGATCGAGCGTCCGAATTTCGGTGCTGCGACCGCCAATCCGCTCTACCGTCCCTTTAGATTTGCCGACCTCGACAAAATCTCCCACCTGAATCGGTCGCTCCAAAATTAACACCAGCCCGCTGCCAAAATCTTTGGCAATATCCTGCAACCCAAAGCCAATCCCGACGCCCAGAGCGCTAGCCAGAATGGTGAGGGAGCTGATATCCAGCCCCCAGATTTGCAGCACGACCAAGCTGCCGATGGAAATCAGGCCATATTTAGTCAAGATCGCAATTACTTCTTGCCCGCCCTGACTCAGTCCGGCCAAATTCAGCACCCGCGAGCGCAGCAGATTAGTGGCAATGCTCGCTACCGTCACCAGTCCAGTCAGCAAAATTGCCAGCAGCAGCAAATCCGTCACAGAATAGGCGTTTCTGCCCAGCGTGATCAGCGGCGAAGTCAGGCTAGAGAGCAGCGCCCGCGTCACCCGATAGCTCCAAACGCGAGTCAAGGGAAACAGGTTGGTAATGTAGAGAGCGGCTCCAACCCAGAACCCAGCTCGAAGGGTGGCCAAGATCAGCTTTACCAGCCGCTCTATGGGGCGAGAAGTCTCTAGAGCGGCAGCATGGCCTGAAACCGAGAGCCGCTGCCGCAGTGACCGCAGGCTGCGCTGCCGCAACCGCCCCAGCAGCCAGTGCAGCAGCGCGACCCCCAGCAAAATGCCGGCAGATAGCGCCAGCATTGCTTTTAAATAAGCGGGACGCCGCTCAGCCTGCGCCTGCTCAATGCTGCTCTGAAGCTGCTGCTGCCAGCGAGCCGCCTGTTCGTTGGGGCTGCCGTTGGTGGCATCCTGTTCGGTGACGGTGAGCAGATAGCGATCGTTGAGCAGGAGCGTGGGCAGACGGTTCCGCTGCTCAATTCGCACGGTGAGCGGCTGAGCAGATTGAAGTGCGTCCTGGAGCTGGAGGTTGACTAACTCTGCCCGCTCTGGGGCACTAAACTCGCCTGCATCGCTGATTTGGAAAATGGCCTGACCATCCAAAGCGACAGTTGCTTTAGCTTCTGTGGCTCTGGTTCCAGGCTGAGCCATTGCTCCCATCAAACTCAGTTCGAGCAGCAGCAGCAGCGTTGCGCCAAAGCAGCCAACTGTTCGGAGCCATCGCTGCAACCGAGAGCATCGCCTAATGACTGAATTCATGCGTGATCACTGCGGTTCAACCATTAATGAGGAAGCTCCTCCAAGATATCAACTCGCACTCGCGCCTAGCGAGGTTGCAGAATACAGCAGCTTTTGAACTGTATGACCTCGTATGGCCTCGTATGGCCTCGTATGGCCTCGCATCGCTTCAAAACAGCTTGAGGAGCTGGATCGCTTGCAGCAGCTCGGCAGTGGCGGCTTCATCCCATTCCACCTCAGCCCGCCGTCCGCTCAGCAGAATCAGGCGCAGTCGGTAGCGATCAGGCCAGCCTGCTGCTTCCACCCAGACTAAATCACTCTCGGCTTCGCAGCTAATTCGCTCTTCCGGCATCAGCTCTGCCTGCATCTGTGCCATGGTTGCCGCCAAGCTCAGGAGTAAGCGGCTAAAGTCTTCCAGTTCGGCGGCGGTTAGCTCAACGGCCCAGCTCTCTGTGCCCACCAGTCCGGCAAACTCTGCCGCTGCGTCCCAGCCCAGTCGCCAACCTGCTCCAGATTTTAGCTGTCGCATAATTCTGACAACCCAGTTAAGGCTGCAAGAGCTGCGCGTCTCCGGGCTGCGGCTGACGCGGGAAGCGACTGGGCGGAGCCAAATC
>CASBQH010000212.1 GCA_949127695.1 Synechococcales cyanobacterium PMM_0073 | reverse complement strand
TGGTTCGCCTGCCGTGATGATTCGGTCAAAGCAAAGTGATTTCTGGAAAAGCTAAAGAAGAATGAAAAACATCAAAATCATTGTCGAGAAGCATTCTGATTATTATGAATTCCACCATCAGCCCCATTTTGACTCGCCTTAAACAAGACCTCGCCGAACTCTATGGCGAGGTCTTGCGCCATCTGACGCTCTTTGGCTCCCAAGCTCGCGGTGATGCCGAACCAGGATCAGACATTGATGTGCTGGTCGTGCTGAAACCACCCGTCAATCCTGGCAAAGAAATTAAGCGGACAGGTCACGCAATCGCCGCCCTTTCTCTTGATCATGATGTTGTAATTAGCTGTCTATTCATAAACGAAACCGATTACCAAACCCGCAACGGCTCCCTACTTCGCAACATTCGCAAAGAAGGCATCCTGCTATGACCGACGAGCAGCGGGAACTGATCCTCAAAGCCCAACAGAGCTTGGAAGCCGCAAAACTTCTGCTGAGCAGACTAAGGGCATTCCCCCGGTAGCCAAGCGTCACATTCCAGCGTACTGTTTTGCTGGGTTGGTTTTTTGCGAGCCGAGTTAAAATCTTTGTCCTTAAGTCGAGAGGCGCGAATATGGTAGATAATTTGACCCCAATGGCTGAACCCGAGACCACCGGACGCTATCTGGTGCTGCTGCGCGAAGATGCCGTGGATGCAGGCATGCAGGCGCTGAGCGAGTCGATGAATCTAAATCTGTACAGCAGCGAAATTGCTGAGAATAACAATGCGGTTTTGCTGAGCGAGCTAGGCGTGGTTGTCGTCGAAGCCGTCCCCGAACAGCTTTCAACCCTGCGGATCTCTAACGGCAACAGTCCAATTCTGGCAATCGAACCCGAACAGATCCTCTACGCCCTAGAGCCGCCGCCGCTGAACCGCTCAGCCGATTACTTGATCGGCTACCGCGATGCGATCAATCACTTGGTGGATAAGCTGCTGCCCAGCCAGCAGACCGCGCTAATGCAGGCAATTGACGAAGCCGAAACCACCTGGGGCTTGCAGGCCACCAAGGTACTCAACTCCTGCTCCAGCGGTAAAGGCATTAAAGTTGCGGTGCTTGACACTGGCTTTGACTTGGCGCACCCCGACTTCATTGGCCGCACGGTCATCAGCAAATCGTTTATCAGCGGCGAAGCAGTCCAAGATGGCAACGGTCACGGTACACACTGCATTGGCACCGCCTGCGGCTCGCGTCGGCCAACCCGTCTGCCGCGCTACGGCGTTGCCTACAATGCCGAAATCTACGCAGGCAAAGTCTTGAGCAATCAAGGCAGCGGCAGCGACAGCGGCATTTTGCAGGGGATCGAATGGGCGCTCACCAACGGCTGCGAGGTGATTTCGATGTCGCTGGGTGCGTCCACTCAAGTCGGTAGCACCTATTCCCAGGTTTACGAAACCGTGGCACAGCGGGCGTTACAGCGCGGCACGCTGATTGTCGCCGCCGCAGGCAACGAAAGCCGCCGCGATCGCAACGTCACCAATCCGGTCGGTCGTCCGGCCAACTGTCCGTCAATTCTGGCGGTGGGGGCGCTCGACTCAGATGTGCAAATTGCCTATTTCTCCAATCGCGGCATCAATCCAGATGGCGGTCAGGTGGATATTGCTGGGCCAGGGGTGAATATCTATTCGAGCTGGCCAATGCCGACCCAGTACCGCAGCATTAGCGGCACCAGCATGGCGACGCCGCATGTGGCCGGAATTGCCGCCCTGTATGCCGAA
Source organism: Synechococcales cyanobacterium PMM_0073 (assembly GCA_949127695.1). Taxonomy (GTDB): domain Bacteria; phylum Cyanobacteriota; class Cyanobacteriia; order Elainellales; family Elainellaceae; genus Elainella. Next base: position 2,407 of record CASBQH010000212.1, on the reverse strand, counting down.
GAGTTCGGGCTGCGCGGCCAAGAGCTGTGGAATCTGCTGGTAAAGACCGCTCGCCGCCTGTCGCTAGCCTCAGAAGATGTGGGTGCAGGAATTGTGCAGGCTCCTTAGAAAATTACGCTTTAGAGAACAAACGGAGAACAAACGGAGAATAAATAATGACTAGGGTAAATGTATCGATCACAGTAGACGACGCATATCAAGATCAAATACTGGAAGTGGCAGCAGCGCTACAGGCGACTGGAATGCAGGTAGAACAGACCCTAGAAACGATTGGCATTATTACCGGAACCTGTGAATCCAGCCAGATGGATAGCCTATCACATGTCGCGGGTGTGGCCAACCTTGAGCAAGGCCAAGCGGTGCAGCTACCACCTTCTGACTCACCGTTGCAGTAGCTGTTGAAGCCCTACAGCAGCTTCTCTAGCCCGTACACCAGCGACTTCAGCTCCAGCACCTTGCGAATTGTCAGCAGCACTCCCGGCATATAGCAAGCCCGGTCGCTGGTGTCATGCCGCAGGCTATAAAGCTCGCCCGCTGCGCCAAAAATCACCTCCTGATGGGCAATTAGACCTGGGAGCCGAATGCTGTGGATGCGGATGCCTTCCTGCGTGCGGCTGCCTCTTGCCCCAGGCAGCTTTTCGGTTTCGGCTACAGCAGGCGGGTTAAACGGCTTGCCCAACTCTTCGAGCAGCTGCGCCGTCTGGATGGCCGTACCGCTGGGCGCATCAGCCTTTTGGTTGTGGTGCAGCTCAATAATTTCGACATGCTCAAAATACTGCGAAGCCCGAATCGCCGCCTGCTGAAGCAGCACCATGCCAAACGAAAAGTTGGGAATAATCGCCGCGCCCATGCTGGCTTTGTCGGCAAAGTCGGCCAGATCTGCAATTTGGCTAGCGCTCAGCCCGGTTGTGCCAACGACTGGCCGCACGCCGTAGGCAATTGCGGCGCGGATATTTTCGTAGATCGAGTCGGGATGGGTAAAATCGACCATGACGGGCGGCTGACGTTCTTGGGTGGCCAACACTAGCGAAGCCTGAAGGTCATTTACAATTGGCACTTCCAGCGCCTCGATGCCTGCCAGTTCGCCCACGTCCTGCCCCTGCAAGTCGGGATTGCGGTCTACAGCTCCTACCAAGTTCATATCCGGCACGGCGGCTAAGGCTTTGATTACCTCGCGCCCCATTTTTCCGGCGGCTCCGTTGACGACGACTGGAATGGGAGGTTGGGGAGACATAGGTTTGGCCTAGATTGTAACAGAAGCCATTGTAGCGCTGCTCTAGTCAGCTTTCAGCGCTCACGCCCGTAAATGCCTGGTCGATTGCTGAATGGTTGCACTTTAATCCTAGCGCTGTGAGCCTCAAATCCGCCATCTGATGCTGCTTTAAGCATTGAGCGTCAGATCAAATCCTCTTTTCGATTTCTTGACTTTCCCCCCATAGACTGTGGAACGTAAAACCAAGCTACATAGAGGTTAAACCCCCTTGACGCTAGACAGCACCGACGATTTGATCTATCTCCGCCGTGCAGTCAGCAAGGTTCCGCAAAAGATACGCCCACTGATAAGGTAGTTGGCCTAGATGCGGGTGCAGATGACTACTAATCTGCGCCGCAAGCTAAAAACGGCTGGCCGTGAGACGGAGCTGCTTGAAACAATCTATGGCGTAGGTTACTGACTGGCTAATCCTCATTAGGCAAAATCTATGTTTCGCCCAATTCAGCATTGCCTCCTACTTTCCTATACTGATATATTAATTTTCGCGTTATCAACCTTTGCACGTGATGTTCGGCTGGCATTTACACAAAACCTTCAGCATGTCGATAGTGATACCCATCAGCTGCTTGGCTATGTGCGCGTCAGCGAGTCGCTGCAAGAATTTGACCAAACGCTGAGACAACGCCGCCGTGGCGCTGAAATATCCAGACGGAATCCGAACGCTAGATGCCGAAAAATTTGAAGCAATTGCCAGCGCCACCCGGCAGATGACGCATTTAACCGAAGATCTGCTGTTTTTGGCACGCCACGACCAGATGCCTCAGCGCAACTGGAAGCCCGTCAATTTGGCGCTGCTGCTGAGTGATTTGATTCAGCAGCGTCAGCCTCAGGCTGTGGCTAAATCGCTATATCTAAAGGCGGCAGTCAATCAGCCTGTAAGCGTCATGGGAGATGCGGCTCAGCTGACGCGCCTATTCACAAACTTAATCGAAATGCCCTGCACTATACGCTGACTGGAGGCATAGAGCTAAAGTTGTCAAGAAGTTCTACATATATTGAAGTAACGATTGAAGATACTGGAGTTGAAATTTTAGCTGAACATCTAGAACATCTGTTTGACCGATTCTGGCGAGCCGATTGATCTCGGACGCAGTGGGAATGCGGATCTGGATTGGGGCTATCAATTGCCCAAGC
>CASBQH010000211.1 GCA_949127695.1 Synechococcales cyanobacterium PMM_0073 | reverse complement strand
GGCCTGCGAGCTGCCTGCAATTCATGCCAGAGAGCTGGGCAGCAGTTCAATTTATCAGCCGAGTCAGCCCAGTCGCCCAATTCAGCCAGTTCGGCAGTCTCCGCAGTCTCTACAGTCTCTACAGTCTCCGCAGTCTCCGCAGCTCACCAACGGGGCAGCGGCTTCTGGCGCACCCAGCTACAGCCCGCCGCATCACCCGCCGCATCACTTGCCGACTACAGAACTACCACCACTCTGGCTTTCTCCAGAGCAAGCAAAGCGGATCTATGGTGGCTCAAATGGTGGCTCAAAGTCGAGCTGAGGGCGCAGCCAGAATCGCATCTAGCAATAGCTCAGCCCCAAACCGAATCGGATCAGTGCAGGGCAGTCCCGTCTGCTGCTCAACCTCAGCAATTGCCTGCTGCGCTGTGGCTGCATCCAAATGATGCGTGTTCAGCGCGATGGCCGTAATTTTGGCGGCGGCAAATGCACCTCCGGCAGTCGCCACGGTCTCGTATAGCTCGATCACGCTGGGCAGAGGCGGAATCGTAATATGAGGGAAGCTTTGGATTTGGGTTTGCCCAGCTCGATGCACCAGAACTAGATGCGTGGGCTGACTGCCGCGCAGCAAGGGCAAGGTGGCAGTCGAAGCCGGATTGATCAGCGAGCCTTGCCCTTCAATTTGCAAAATATCGTGGTCAGAGCCGTAGCGCATTACCAGCTGCTCGACTGCCCCCGCCGCAAAATCAATCCGCACTGCATCCAGCGGCACGCCGTCCTCGCCCAGCATCAGCCCAGTTTGCCCCGTCGCCAAAAACCGCGACTTCAGCCCCCGCGCCCGCGAGACTCGATGCAGCTCCAGGCCAGTTGACATCTTGCCAATGCTCATATCTGTACCCACGGTTAAGACGCGCCGACAGGGCAGCAGTCTGGCTTGAGCGCTACCTACCGTCAACCCGGCTGGCTCCCGCCGCACGTCCCAAATCCAGGCTTGGTCATGCAGCAAGGCTGTCAGCGTTGGGTCATCTGCCATTGGCGTATGCAGCCCGTTGACCACTGACAGTCCTGCCGCCACCGCCTGCTGCACTTCCTGCTGCCAGGGCTGCGGCAGCGCCCCGCCCGAAGGCGCAAGGCCAATCGCCAGAGCGGTAGGCTGGTAGGCCAAGGCTGCTTCGACTGAGGCGACGATTGGCACGGGTCGCTGAATGCCTGTGAGGCTGGCCAAATCACCGCCCGCGCAGTCTTGATCAATCACGGCGACAATCGGCAGCTCGCTGTAGCGCAACAGAGATAAACCCGTTTTGCCGCGCGAGTTTTGAGTGCCCTGATGCAGCAAAATCGCAATTCGGTCGTTATGGCTGAGCAAGCGTCACCCCCAGTCCTGGCTGTTCGTTGGGTCTTAAATACCCTGCCTCAAAGCGGGCTCCCACAAACGGATCATCCAACAGATTTAAATGGCTATCGAGATCGAGATGGTCGGCAAAGGGGGCGAGCTGGGCGGCGGCGCTGTTGGCCAGAGCGCTATCTGAATAGCAGCCAAACATGATTTGCAGGCCGCAGGCTTTGGCCGTATGCACCATCCGCAGCGCTTCGCTCAAGCCGCCCGACTTCATCAGCTTGATATTAATCCCATGCACCCGGTCCGCCAGCAGCAGAATATCTTGGCTATTAAAGCAGCTCTCATCCACAAAAATGGGCAGCGGCGACTGCTGATAGAGCTTCGGCAGCAGTGATTCCTGGCCTTCGGCTAGCGGCTGCTCAATGTAGGTGACACCTTGCTCGGCCAGCCAGTAGCTCATCTGCTGAGCTGCCTCCAGCGACCAGCCGCCGTTGGCATCGACGCTAAATTTGGCATCTGCGGGCGCAATCTCCTGAACGGCTTTCAGCATGATCTGATCGGCCTCTAGCCCTGCCGGACTGCCCAGCTTCACCTTCACCGCCTTAATTTCGCCCTGCCCCATCCAGTCACGCATTCGCTGCTGAGCGGCGGCGGCTGTGCCAATCCCAATCGTGACGGAGGTGGGGGCAATTTTGGCTGGATCTAGCCCCCAGAGCTGCCAGAGCGGCAGTCCGGCGCGTTTACCCAGCCAGTCATGCAGCGCCAGATCCACGGCAGTCTGGACTGCGGAAGGCTGCGACTGAAGGATCTGTTCAATCTGCTGGCGATCTAATGGAGAATAGGGTTCGAGCTGTGGTGCTAAGCTTTCTAACGCGCTCAAAATCATCTCGGTAGACTGGCGCTTGCCCACCGAAAAGGGCGAAGCCTCGCCCCAGCCTTCGATGCCGTCTTGCTGGATTCGCAGCCAGATATTTTCACTTTGGGCAGTGGTGCCTCGGCTGATGGTCAGCGGGACGCGCTTATGAACGGCAAATGTCTCAAATTGAATCTGCATGAGGCGCTGGGGAATATTCAGCCAACTGAAGTTTGCACCCCAGAATAGCATCTGTGTCGCTTAGGCTAAAGCCATCCGTGATATGATGCGCTCTGAAATTGGAATTTAAGGCAATTTCAATTTTTCACAAAATCTGATGAAACTAGCATCTGAATCAGTAAGTTGGGGGTTCAATGAGTATCAAGCTTTCCGTTGTGATTCCTTGCTACAACGAGCTGGGGACAATTGGGCGCGTCGTGCAGGCCGTGCGGGCCAGTCCAGTCCAGGATTTAGAGATTATTATCGTGGATGACTGCTCAACTGACGGCACGCGAAACTTGCTACAAGCGCTAACCGATCAGGTCGATCAAATCATCTATCACAGCCAAAATCGCGGCAAGGGCGCGGCGCTGCGGACTGGATTTGCGGCAGCCACGGGGGAAATTGTGGTGGTGCAGGATGCAGACTTAGAATATGACCCGCAGGAGTTTCCAGATTTAATTGCGCCAATTCTCTCAGGTCGAGCCGATGTGGTGTTTGGCTCGCGGTTTGCGGGTGGGCGTCCGCATCGAGTTGTGTATTACTGGCATATGGTCGGCAATAAGTTCTTGACAATGCTCTCGAATATGTTCACTAACATCAACTTAAGCGATATGGAAACCTGCTACAAAGCCTTTCGTCGCGAGGTGATTCAGGCGGTGCGGATTGAAGAGAATCGGTTTGGCTTTGAGCCAGAGATTACGGCGAAAGTTGCCAAGATGGGCTGTCGGATCTACGAAGTTGGCATCTCATACTATGGCCGCACCTACAAAGAAGGCAAAAAGATTGGCTGGAAGGATGGTGTTCGGGCGATATACTGCATTTTCAAATACAATATATTTGCTAAAGTTTAGTCTCCTGATTCGATAAAATTTTGCACGATCTGAGTCAGCCATAACCTGAAAGCCTGCCCATGCCAAACCTGACTGTACCGCGATTCTTTTCGCGCTATTTGATGCTTCTGTGGGTTGCAGCTGTCTTTCTGCTCTCATTCCGCTCTTTTGCAGCGTTGAATAATCTATCTCTAAACTCAGATAACGCCGTTCATATTCTGATGGCCTATGATTTTCGCTGGCCAGATGATCTTTACTACTGGGGCCAGAATCGACTGGGCAGTTTGGTGCCGCTTGTGAGCCATCTAATCTTAAAAATATTTCCGCTGCGGCCAGTCGTTATTGTATCTTATGTACAATATGCTCTCTTACTAATTGGATTTTTCTGCTTTGCCAGCTTGTTACAACGCCCTATCTCAAAGATTATTCTGGCGTTAATCTGGTTTCTGCCGCTGGGTGAATTCACAGAACTGCTGGCGGTTGGTCAACCTTATGGGTCACAGCTTGCGTTTATTGGCATCGCCTTTGCTGCAATGAACCGGCTAATTCTGCATTCAGAACAACCAGAAGTTCAGCGTCAGGGCTTAATTACATTAGCAACGCTCAGCCTGTTTATCAGCCTCTGGATTTCTGATTTAAGCGTTATTGTTTTAGGGCTGCTACTGCTAGTTGGAAGCGTCCTGCTTGGGATTGAAGTTCGCAAAAATTGGTATCAAAAAAATCGCGTTTGGCTCAGCTTTCAGGCGCTAGGCGTTCGTCGATTAGATCTCTTCAACATTGGCACCATGTCAGTTTTAGGGCTGGGCTTCATTCTATATGCCAAAGCTCATGCTAGAGAATCTGGAGAATCTGGAGATTATGGATATTTTAGTACGCCGAGCCAGATTTTTGAGAAAATCAGCAGGTTGGCCGCTGCCTTCAACCAGACAGTGAGCTTTCAAGCTAAGCCTTTTGCCGGACTCTCTGCGCTACTGATTTTAGTACTGGCCGTTTATTGGATCTATCTTTTGCTGAGTCAAAGAGCCAGTCGCTCTACTAGAACCACTCAGGCTCAGGTTTCGCTGTCCCGCTGGTTTTATCTGTTTCTGGATAGTGCAATCTTCGGTTTTATTCTGCTGCTTTTGGCATATTGGACTTATAAAAATCCTAATCTCAGATATTATACATTTGTCTATCTGTTCGGCTGGCTGACGGTGCTGACTTTTGCCGAATCGCTCACTCTCTCTGCGGCTACCAAATCCTATAGTTTGCTGTTCTTAATTGCGCTAACTTCTAGCCTCAGCCTACCATCTGATACCTATCAGCTCACAGCTCCGACATCAGCCATTCAGCGGCTAGAGCCAGTGCGAAGCTTAGGTAACGCTGGCTTCATTGGCGATTACTGGACGGCATATTTGACCTGCGCCGTGGCCCCAGGCCAACTCAACTGCACGCCTTACGACAGAAAAGGCATGTCGCCCTGCTTAGTGCCGCCGCAGAGACAGCGGAAATTTGGAAAAGTACGCTGCAAACGCTGCATTACCAAAACGCTAGATTCAGAGTCAATCTACCTGATTCGCAATAAGTG
>CASBQH010000210.1 GCA_949127695.1 Synechococcales cyanobacterium PMM_0073 | reverse complement strand
TAGGAGTCTGGGCCGTGTCTCAGTCCCAGTGTGGCTGATCATCCTCTCAGACCAGCTACTGATCGTCGCCTTGGTGTGCCGTTACCACTCCAACTAGCTAATCAGACGCGAGCTCATCCCCAGGCAGTTAACCTTTCACCTCTCGGCACATTGGGTATTAGCAGTCGTTTCCAACTGTTGTCCCCAACCTAAGGGCAGATTCTCACGCGTTACTCACCCGTCCGCCACTAAACTCCGAAGAGTCCCGTTCGACTTGCATGTGTTAAGCAGACCGCCAGCGTTCATCCTGAGCCAGGATCAAACTCTCCATGTTGTTTGTAAACATTCAACCGAAGTCGTCTGTAGCTCCGAAGTCTATCTACTAGACCCCTGATGTTCGCAATACTAAGCTCTTACACTCAATATCGCCTTTTCGTTATCTCGCTCTCAAGCATCTCTACTCTTAAGCTATTGCTTTGACGAAGTATATGTGCTATTCTGGCTTCCAAACTATATAGTTTTCTAGGTTCGGTGACAGACAACTCAGGTTCCGATTGCTTGGCTCCCCTCTCAGGTGGCCTCGCTCTCTCGTCCCTCACCGCCGCTTAATTAATATAGCGAAGCCACAAGAGAACTGTCAACAGAAATTTCTAGAGAACGGCTGGAAAAGTCCGAAGTCGTCACTGCGTATGAATTCTGGCTATTGCGGACAGGTGTTGTTCTCGTAATCGCACTTATATATATGTTGGGTCTGCCAGCTCAGCGGGATTTCTAACAGGTCGCGAGGGCCAGTTAAGCCTTGTCCCAGGAAGAATAATGTGGCAATGATATTGAGCACCACATGGGTTTTGCGCCAGCGCTGAGTGCGGTCTTTGTAGATGTCCGGGAAGATGGCGAGCGAGAAAATCATCAGCAAGGCTGCAACAATGCCGTAGTAATAATGCGAGACATACCATTCGTTGGTAAACCACTGCTGAGTTGTGAAGTCGTAGATTTCTCCGCGTCTGTAGACCTCAGGCTGGGAGCCTAGAATAATTAGCCCCATGCCAGTCAGAGTGGCAAAAATACCGCGCCAGAGCTGAGTTCTAGCTCGATTGAGGATAACCAGAGAGGCAATGCTGGCCGCAATAATTAGGATGAGAAACCAGACGCGAGAGCTGTCAGCAGCCGGTTCTTTGGAGAGCTTTGTGAAAATTGGCGCGGCGTTTCCGAGCAAGGCAACCAGCACTACAGCGTTGCTCAGCCATCGGCCTAGCCGGAGATGCTCTGTACCAACGATGGGCGGAATTTTTTTGCCCTCTTCTTTAGGAAGCAAGCGCCGCTGTCGAGTTTGCCAAGCGAAATAGAGGACGATGCCGAGCAGCGGAAAGACGACTGCAACGGCAAGAACGGGATGCAGCAGCAGAATTACATCTTCTAGTTCTAAGTTTTTCATTTGATCAACTCTCTTTGAGAATACTTATGGACTCAAGTATGTAGTAATCCGAGTCGGAATTCAGCGTTGAGGACTACTAGGCAATCTGGCGCTTAACCGACAACTGCACCACGTCATGGTGAACAGGCTAAAGTCGGCTACTGAATTTGGCCTGAATCTAACCTGAGTTTGAGCTGAAATTTGAGCAATCAGCCGTCTGGGAAATGATGGGAGTCCCAGAAATTCAAAAAATTCGGTCTAGCTCCAGCACAAATTCTGGCAAAACCATCTCTCCTGACAGGCTAGCAGGGGTGCGAGGCTGAAGGTGACGGCAGACATGGGTGTTGGCTCAAGCGCGATACTGCAATTCTACAGTTCCAATTGGGACAAGCTACTCGAATCTCAGCACGCAGCCGATGGTCTTCTGTCCGGCTCTGCGGCAAATGTCAAACCGGGACTGAGCATGTCCAACTAAAAAGACGATCCCAACCAAGATGATCAGCAAAATAATTTTATCGGCTTCAACTTTCAGCAACTTGCCTGCTCCCTGTTTTCACAACTTCCCCGATTGGTAACATGCGTTGAATGAATTGTTGCAGGCAATTTCGATAAAACTCTAGTAAAGAACAGGTAGGATCAGCCTGTTGGGCTTGAGGTTGGGCATGAGTGCAGAGCAGATTGGGGTGGCTTTGGTGGGCACAGGCTTTGGGCAAAAAATTCATCTGCCGGGTTTGCAACTTCATCCGCGCACGGCAGTTGTGGCTGTTTACCATCGCGACTTGACTAAAGCCAAAGCCATTGCTCAACAGCACCAGATCCCAAGCGCCTGCCAAAGCCTAGAGGAAATTGTGGCATTGCCAGAAGTTGAGGCAGTCAGCATCTCAACGCCACCCTTTTTGCATTATGAAATGGCCAAGATTGCATTGAAAGCTGGCAAGCATATCTTGCTGGAGAAGCCGACGACGCTGAACGTCCAAGAAGCCATAGAACTCTACGAACTGGCGCAGGCGCAGCGGGCAGCCGTGACGCTTGACTTTGAGTTTCGGTATGTGCCCGCATGGCAGCGCTTGGCCGAACTGTTGGCTGAGGGCTATGTGGGACAAAAGCGACTGATCAAAATCGACTGGCTGGCTTCGAGTCGTGCCGATGCCAATCGGCCTTGGAACTGGTATGCCCGCAAAGATCAAGGCGGCGGGGCGCTGGGCGCAATTGGTTCGCATCTGTTTGACTATATCAACTGGCTGTTTGGCTCAGTGCGGCAGCTTTCTGGACAGCTCAGCACCACCATTCCGACTCGGCCTGATCCGGCAACTGGAGAAGCCAAACCCGTAGATGCCGATGACACTTGTGTACTAATGCTTGAGCTTGCTGACGGCACGCCGGTTCAAGCCTGCCTGAGTGCCGTCACCTATCAAGGGCGCGGGCATTGGATCGAGATCTATGGCGACCAAGGAACGCTGGTATTGGGTAACGACAACCAGAGCGACTATGTGCATGGCTTCAAGCTTTGGGGCAGCCAAAAAGGGGCGGCGCTGAGCGAGCTGGAAATTCCGCAGCGCTTGGCCTTTGCCGAAACCTATCCCGACGGACGGCTGGCTCCGTTTCTGCGGGTGGTCGATCGCTGGGTGGAGAGCATTGAGCGGCGAGAGATGCTGACGCCTTCGCTGCGAGAGGGCATCTATAGCCAGCTTCTGATGGATTTAACGCAACAGTCAGCGCAGCAAAAAGCTTGGCTAGAGGTGCCGACTGATTATCTATCGTAAATCAGGCCAAAAATCAGGCCAAAATAATGCGAGGCTCTGCCCCACCCGACGCTCCTAGGGCGAGGCAAAACCTCTGGCTGCATTATGCTCACAAGCGGGATCACGAGGCAATAGGATGAGCGTCAAATTGCGGTTAAGTATCGTGAAGCGAGCCGCAACAATCGGTGATTTAATCGCCCGGATTGGCAGTAATTTTGCTAACTTTAGTAGATCGTAGGCGCGGGCGGCGGCAAGTATGGCACTGATTGTTCAGAAATATGGCGGTACGTCGGTGGGTTCGGTGGAGCGAATTCAGGCGGTGGCGCGGCGGGTAATCAAGACCACTGAGGCTGGTCATAGCGTGGTGGTGGTGGTTTCGGCAATGGGCAAAACTACCGACGGGCTGGTGAAGCTGGCGCAGGAAATTTCGGCTACACCCAGCCGTCGCGAAATGGATATGCTGCTCTCGACGGGCGAACAGGTGTCGATTGCGCTGCTGAGCATGGCGCTGCAAGAAATGGGGCAACCCGCAATTTCGCTCACCGGGGCACAGGTGGGGATCGTGACAGAAGCGGAGCATACCCGCGCTCGGATTCTGGAGATTGCCACCGAACGAATGCAGCGGCATTTGCAAGATGGCCGAGTGGTGGTGGTGGCAGGATTCCAAGGGATCAGCAGTCAGTCTGACTTGGAAATTACGACGCTGGGGCGGGGCGGCTCAGATACTTCGGCGGTGGCGCTGGCGGCGGCTTTGAGGGCTGACTTTTGCGAAATCTACACGGATGTTCCCGGCATTCTCACCACCGATCCGCGCATTGTGCCTGACGCGCAGCTGATGGACGAAATTACCTCTGACGAAATGCTGGAGCTAGCGAGTCTGGGCGCAAAAGTGCTGCATCCGCGCGCGGTGGAAATTGCTCGCAACTATGGCGTCATGCTGGTGGTGCGCTCTAGCTGGTCAGATCAGCCGGGAACCAAAGTGGTGTCGCCGATGCCGCAGCCGCGCTCACTGCAAGGACTGGAGATTGCTCAGCCCGTAGATGCGGTGGAGTTTGATACCGATCAGGCCAAAGTGGCGCTGCTGCGTGTGCCCGATCGCCCCGGCATTGCGGCGCGGCTGTTTGGCGAAATTGCCAGCCAAGATCTGGATGTAGATTTGATTATTCAGTCGATTCATGAGGGCAACAGCAACGATATTGCCTTTACCGTCACTCAAAATTCGCTAAGTCGAGCCGAGGCGGTGGCAGCGGCGATTGCTCCGGCGCTGCGTAGCTCCGCCTCACCCACTGATGAAGCCGAAGTGATGATTGAGCGCCGCATGGCCAAAGTCAGCATTGTGGGCGCAGGCATGATTGGCCGACCGGGAGTGGCGGCGCAGATGTTCTCGACGCTGGCCGCAGCCAAAGTCAACATCGAAATGATTTCGACTTCTGAAGTGCAGGTAAGCTGTGCGATTGCCGAAGCCGACTGTGAGCGAGCGGTGGCTGCCCTCTGCGAAACCTTTGGCGTGACGGGCAGAGCGGCCAAGTCAAGGCGGCGGGTTCGATCGGCTGACTTGCCGCCTGTGCGCGGTGCAGCGCTTGACCTGAAGCAAGCCCAGCTAGCGATTCGGCATGTGCCCGACCAGCCTGGGATGGCGGCGCGGCTGTTTAGTCTGCTGGCCGAGAAAAATATCAGCGTTGATATGATTATTCAGTCGCAGCGCTGTCGCCTGATTGACGGCTTGGCCACCCGCGATATTGCCTTTACCGTAGCAATTGGCGATCTGGACGAGGCGCAGACGATTTTGCAAGCCGCCGACTTCAGCTTTGGCGAAATTGCGGTTGACTGCTCAATTGCCAAAGTCAGCATCGTCGGCACTGGCATGGTAGGACGACCTGGAATCGCGGCGCAGATGTTTCGCGCTCTGGCTGAGGCCAAAATCAATATTCAAATGATCGCCACCTCGGAAATTAAGGTGAGCTGTCTGGTGGCCGAAGAGCAGGGCGTTGAGGCGCTGCGGGTGATCCATGCTGCCTTTGGGCTGTCGGGCCACGAGCGAATTGTCGTTCCGGCTTGATTGGGCTGTTTGATTGAGCTTTACTGCCAACCCTGATAAACCTCTTCAGCCACCAGCTTGAGGCGACGCAGCTGCGCCTGCATATCTTGCTTCGTCCAGTTCAGGGCAAAGCGATTGAAGCCATAGGCCACAATTGGATTGGGGATGCTGAACTCGAAGCGGTTGAGCAGGGTGGTGCCTTGCTGGATTGGCTGGCATTCCCAGCGGTCGCGGCCTTTGAAAAAGCCTTGGAATTCCCAAACTACCAGTCCGGGCTGGCGCTCAACCACAGTGCTGATTAGCTTGGGCTGCAACAGCGGGATTTGGATCACAAACTGGCTTTTACTGCCCAGATCAGTGCGCCAGTCGCCAATGGGCTGACAGCGCAGCGCCGGATTCAGCCAGCGGTGCATTAAAACGAGATCGGTAAAGCATTGCTCAACGGCGACAGCGCTGGCCTTGATTTGAATTGACTGCTCAAAAACCTGCTTAGGCATTGATATGAATAAGGTCTGGGCTTTACCTGTACTTTAACAGTCGAAATGGGTAGCCGGAGCAGCTGATCGGAACAATCGCCGGGTTCATTAGGCAGGCTTGAGAAAAATGTATTTATCAGAGAAAATCAGGTTTAATAATTAGATAAAGACTCTGGAGCTAAAACTTTGCCTAAAAATAGCTGTTTTCAGCTGTTGAAGCTGGCTTTTTAGCAGCTGAATTTCTGAGTTTTCGCAGTTCTGACCTGCTTGGTTCTGATTTAGTTGCTGAATTCCTGAACTGAGGCTTCGGTTGTCTGCCACAGCGGTTGTTACCGTCATGATCTGTCGTTTTGGTGTTGTGGCAGACTACGCAGCTTTCGCAAAGCAGCTTATTTTTTTACTACCAATTCTTTTTCAGCCTCTACCTGTACCGTTCTCCCGAAGAAGCTCATGAACTACATCTGGTGTGTCTCCGCTTTCTGGATGGGTGGGTTAGCCAACCCCTGGCTGGCTCAGGCCAATCCTGTCGAAGTCACCGTTAACTCAACTGGACAATTTATTTCACGCATCGGTTCTTATCTCCCCAATTTGCTAGGCGCTCTGGCGATTCTGATCATCGGCTGGCTGGTGGCCACGGTAATTTCTGCGGCCATTCAAGGTCTGCTGAAGCGCACAGAGTTTGACAATCGGCTGGCGGGCTGGGTGTCAGGCCAACCTGGTGCTGCAAATTCGATCCCAATTGAAAAATGGGTCGGCACGGCCATCTTTTGGCTGATTATGGCCTTTGTGATTGTGGCGTTTTTAAATGCGCTACAGCTTTCTAGCGTTTCAGCGCCGCTGAATTCGTTCTTACAGCAGATTTTTGCCTATCTGCCGAAAGTCGCCGGGGCGGCAGTGCTGGCTGGGGTGGCATGGCTGGTGGCAACGCTGGCTAAAGCCCTCGTAACGCGCGGCCTCAGCCGGTTTAACCTAGATGATCGGATCTCTAGACTCGCTGAACCGGATACGACCACTAGCCGCAGCGATCAGTTTGGGGTTGACCCGCTTAGCCCGCCGCCCAGCGAGAGTCTGTCGCTGAACGAGACTTTCGGCAACGCGCTCTACTGGTTTGTGCTGCTGTTTTTCCTGCCGCTGATTTTGGGCGTGCTGGATCTGCAAGGGCCGCTAGCTCCCGTCCAAAATCTGCTGGATGAGATCCTCTCGGCGCTGCCCAAAATCTTAATCGCGATCTTAATCGGGGTTGGAGGCTGGTTTCTGGCGAAGATTATCCGCACCATTGTCACTAACTTTTTGGCGGCGGTGGGACTCGATCGGATGGGGTCACAGATTGGCCTGAACCAATCAGCGGCCACAGGCGGGCTGTCTCTCTCTAGCTTGGTGGGCACCATTGCCTATGCGTTTGTGCTGCTGTTTACGGCTGTTTCGGCTCTGAATGCCTTACAGCTGGCCGCAATTTCAGGGCCGGCCATTAGTATGCTGAATCAGATTTTGGACGCTCTGCCCAAGATCTTTACCGCAGCCTTGATTTTAATTGTCTCTTATGTGATCGGTCGGTTTGTTTCTGATCTGGTGGCGCAGACGCTGACCAGCGTAGGCTTCAACAATATCTTTGACTGGATGGGGTTCTCCACGCCGTCCGCAGTGCGCCCGATTGCCGAGCCTGCCGCCGATCCGCTGGGGCAGTCTACGGTGATTCCGCCCAGCCAGCCGACCCTGCCTAGACAGACTCCCTCCGAGATTGTGGGGCTGGTAGTGTTGGTGGGGATTATGCTGACGGGTGCGGTGGCGGCAGTCGAAAAGCTGGAGTTTGCCGTACTCACCGATATCGTCCGGGCGATTCTAGCCTCTTCAGCCAATATTTTGGGTGGATTAGTAGTGCTGGGGATTGGCCTGTATCTGGCAAATCTGGCCTTTAATATCATCACGCGCTCTGGCGGTCGCCAAACTCAGATGCTGGGGCAGGCGGCGCGGATTGCCATTATCACCTTCTCGGCGGCAATGGCGCTGGATCGGATGGGCGTGGCTTCTAATATCGTCAATCTGGCCTTTGGCTTACTGCTGGGGGCGATTGCGGTAGCCATTGGCATCTCGTTTGGCTTGGGCGGTCGCGGCGTGGCGGATGATCTGCTGCGCGGCTGGCTTGATTCCTTTAAGCGTGACTAGCGCTTCAATTAAAACCGATTGCAATTGCTTGCAAGAGAGTGCTGGGCTAGTCAGGCACTCTTTTTTTGGCCATTTGCGGGCGCAGGAGTTTTAGAGAGAGTTTTAAATTGTATTAAGCTGCTTAACAATTGGCAATAGCAGTGACTCTGTGAATGTTGATAACAAGTCACAAACCGTTCCTCAGAGTTTTTTAAAGCAACAATGAGGGCAACTATATAAAACAACTTTTAAGCAAATCTTTAAGACAGCTGCTTTTAAACAATTAGTGAGACAAAAAGCTAAGCCATGAGCAGCGCAATCGTGAAGAAGAATTTAGAGCAGCAGATTGGAGTGATTAGCCAGCGGCTGGTGCTAATCTCCGATCAAGCTGAAGATTCTCAGTCGCCGCCGAAAGAGCTGCTGGCTGAAACCTTAGAAGAGCTAAGCGTCACGCTCGAAGCGCTACAGGAGACTCAAGCTGACCTGACTCAGCGCAACGCGGAATTAGTCGCAACGTTTCAGCTGGTTGAGGCGGAGCAGCGACGCTACCGGGAGCTGTTTGAGTTTGCGCCAGATGGCTACCTCGTCACCGATCAGCAGGGCAAAATTTTGGCGGCTAACCGGGCAGCCTCAGCCATGCTGAACCTGTCGCAGACGCACCTGGTGAATAAAGTGATGACGGTGTTTGTGGTGGAAGCCGATCGGCGAGCTTTTCGGCGCGATCTGCTGCTGCTGCAAGAGCTAGAGCGGCTGTCTGAGCGATTTGTGCGGCTGCAACCCCGCGAAAATCCGGCGTTTGAAGCGGCAATGACCGTCACCAGCATCTACAGCACAGCGGGCGAGGTAACGGGCTGGCGCTGGCTGATTCGAGATATTTCCGAGCGGCGGCAGCTAGAAGAAGCGCGCGTCAGGGCGCAGCTGGGCGAAATTATTAACCAAAGCTTAGAGCAAGAAATTTTGCAGCGGCGGCAGCTAGAAGCGCAGCTGCATCAGCAGACCGCCGCTTTAAAGCAGGCCGACCGGCTGAAAGATGAGTTTCTGGCGATTGTTTCGCATGAGCTGCGCTCGCCCTTGACCGCGATCTTGGGCTGGGCGCAGTTGCTCAATCAGCAGCAGCTTGATCCGACAATGACGGCTCGCGCCCTGGCGGCGATTGAGCGCAATGCGGTTGCCCAAGAAGAGCTGATCGCCAACCTGCTGGATGTGTCGCAAATTCTGCGCGGTGGCCTGGTCTTGACGCTAGGCCCAGTTGAGCTAGGAGCATCTATACGAGATGCCGTAGAAACAATGCAGCCTGCGGCCAAAGCCAAGCAGATCGAGATTCAGCTCACGATTCAGCCAGTCGCCAGCTTTATCTCAGGCGATGCCGCCCGCATCCAGCAGATTCTGCTGAATTTGATGACCAACGCAATTAAATTTACGCCCGACGAGGGAAAGGTCTGGGTGAGCTTGGAGCGGACAGCCACTGACGTACTGGTGAAGGTCAGCGACAGCGGGCAGGGAATCAAGGCTGAATTTCTGCCGCATCTGTTTGATTCATTTTGGCAGGCTGATCCCAGCGCTACCCGCCAAGAAGGGGGGATTGGGCTGGGGCTGGCGATTGTGCGGCGATTGGTGAAGCTGCATCGCGGTAGGGTAGAGGCCGATAGCCCAGGGCTAAATCAGGGTGCGAGCTTTACCGTAACGCTGCCGCTGATTGCGGTGCAAACCTCAGAAGAAGAGGCAATTTTGTTTCGGGCTGAAGGCTCAATTGCTAGCCTCCGCCCCAGCCTAATTGCTGACGATAGCGCTGAGGCGGGGGTTAGCTTCAATGCCCGCCTTGCCCAAGTGAACATATTGCTGGTCGAAGATCAGGTTGATGCGCGTGAGCTGTTGGCCTTTCTGTTGGAGCAGGCTGGAGCCAGCGTCACAGCCGTGAGTTCGGCAGCCGAGGCGCTGGCGGCGCTGGGGCAATCCCTGCCAGATCTGCTGGTGAGCGATATTAATTTGCCAGAAACAGACGGCTATGCGCTAATTCAACAGGTGCGTGCCATTGAAGCAGCAGCCAATCTGCCCGCCATTGCCCTCACCGCCTTGACTAGCCCAGCAGCCCAAAGCCGGATTTTTGCCAGCGGCTTCCAGCTCTATTTGTCCAAGCCCGTCAATCCTGCCCAGCTGATTGCCGCCATTGCCAATCAGCTGCATTCTGGGCAAAATCCATGACTGCCTTCGGCGCTGAGGCAGAGTTTGACCAATTCATCGACTACCTCAAACGCAGCCGGGGATTTGACTTTACAGGCTACAAGCGCACTAGCCTGATGCGCCGCGTCACCAAGCAGATGCAGGCCGTCGCTGTTTCCAACTACAATGAATACATCGAATATCTGGAGACATATCCAGAAGAATTCCTCCATCTATTCAACACGCTGCTAATTAACGTTACCGCCTTTTTTCGAGATAGCGTTCCCTGGGATCATTTAACTGGCCAGGTGATCCCCCGCATTCTGGCCTTCAAAGAGCCGCACAGCACCATCCGAATCTGGAGCGCGGGCTGTGCTTCTGGCGAAGAACCCTACAGTCTGGCCGTGGCTCTGGCTGAAGCCATTGGCATCGAGCAGTTTCGCAAGCAGGTGAAAATCTATGCCACCGATATTGACGAGGAGGCGCTGAGCTATGCTCGTCAGGCCACCTATCTACCCCGCGAGGTCGAAAGCCTCAGTGAGTCTCTGCTGTCCGCCTACTTTGAGCCAGTCGAAGCGGGCTACAGAGTCCGGAAAGATCTGCGTCGCTCGGTGATTTTTGGTCGGCATAATCTAATTCAAGATCCGCCGATTTCTAAAATTGACCTGCTGGTTTGCCGCAACACGCTGATGTATTTTAACGCCGAAGCCCAGGCCAAAATTCTGAAGCGCTTCCACTTTTCTCTGCAAAACGCCGGATTTTTGTTTTTGGGCAAGGCCGAAATGCTGCTGACCCACGGCAATCTGTTTACGCCAGATGATCTGAAGCAGCGAATTTTCACCAGAGTGCCGAAGCTGCATCCGCGCGAGCGGCTGTCGGGAGTTAGTCAGTCCAGCGATGATACAGCCGCTCCAGCCAGCCAGCCGCTGCAAGCCGCCGCCTTTGAGAGCAGCCCGCTCGCCCAGCTGACGCTAGATGCCACCAACCGCCTGATTAGCGCCAACGAATCGGCGCGTCGGCTGTTTTCGCTAACGCGCCGCGATCTGGGTCGCCCCTTACCAGATTTAGAAATTTCCTACCGCCCGGTCGAACTGCGCTCCTGCCTGGATCAAGCCTACCGCGAGCGTCGCACCATTCAGATTTCTGATATTGAATGGTCGCTGCCAGAAGGCGAACGAGTCTATCTAGAGATCCAGGTCATTCCGCTCACCGATTCAACCAGTCAAATTCTGGGTGCCAGCATTGCGTTCACCGACATGACGCGCTACAAGCGCCTGCAAGATGTACTGGACAATTCAAAACAGGAGTTAGAAATGGCTTATGAAGAGCTGCAAACCACCAACGAAGAGCTGGAGACGGCAAATGAGGAGCTGCAATCGGCAAATGAGGAGCTAGAAACCACCAACGAGGAACTGCAATCTACCAACGAAGAGTTGGAGACGATGAATGAGGAGATGCAGTCTACGAATGAGGAGATGCAGACGGTCAACGACGAGCTACAGCACCGCAGCAAAGAGCTGAACCAGTCAAATTCTTTTCTAGAGTCAATTTTGACCAGCCTCAAAGGCGGCGTGGTGGTAGTCGATCACGATCTGCAAGTTCAGATCTGGAACCACAAATCAGAAGATCTCTGGGGCTTGCGACAGCTTGAAGTGCTGGGGCGCAACTTCTTAAATCTCGATATTGGCCTGCCAGTCGAACAGCTGCGTCCGGCCATCCGCAGCTGCCTGAACGGCAATGGGGCGACCCCGCCGATCGTGCCGCTGGCCGCAGTCAACCGCCGGGGGAAGGCGATTCACTGCAATGTCACCTGTGCGCCACTGCTGAGCGCTGAGCAAGAGATTTTGGGCGTGATTTTGCTGATGGAAGAATCTGAAAGATCCAGGCTGAATGATTCAGGGCAGCTGATCCCTTATTCTAGAAAGACTGAAACCTGATCCCCTGCTTGCTGCCATGCTCAATATTCCGCAACTGCTGGCCCATGAACTGGCGCTTCGGCCTGCCCAAATTCAGAGCGCGCTGGCGCTATTTGCCGAAGGTGCGACCGTGCCGTTTATTGCCCGCTACCGCAAAGAGCGCACGGGCGAAATGAACGAGACGCAGCTGCGAGACTTGCAGGAGCGGCACAGCTACCTGAGTGAACTGGAAGAGCGCAAGGCGGTGATTCTCAAATCAATTGCCGAGCAGGGCAAGCTGACACCCGAACTCGAAGCCAAAATTCAGCCCTGCCTGCAAAAAACCGAACTCGAAGATCTCTATCTGCCCTATCGCCCCAAGCGCCGCACCAAGGCCACGATCGCCCGCGAAAAAGGCTTGGAGCCGCTAGCCGAACGAATCAGAACGCTGAATCTCTCTGAAGCCGCTGCCGATTTAGAAGCTGAGGCTAGCCCTTATGTGAGCGAGGCCAAAGGCGTCAAGTCAGCCGCAGAAGCCTTGCAGGGCGCAGCCGATATTTTGGCAGAGGCGGTGGCAGAAACAGCCAAACTGCGGGCTTATTTGCGGGAGTATCTGCTGGAAACCGGGCTGTTTAGCTCGCGGATTAAGGGCGACCACCCCGAAGGCAGCACCAAGTTTGAAATGTATCGCAGCTTTCAGGCCAAGCTAAAGGCGATTGCCTCGCATAACCTGCTGGCGCTCTGTCGCGGCGAGGCAGAAGGCATTCTCAGCGTTGAATTGGAGTTTGATCAAGATGCGGTGCTGGGCTACCTGGAGCAGCAGGAAATCCGCAGCAAGCAGCCTGCAATCCGCCAGTTTTATCGAAAGCTTTTAGAAGATGCCTTCAATCGGCTGATCAAAACTTCGCTGATTGGCGAGATTCGCGCCGCCAAAAAGCAAGAGGCGGATATTGAATCGATCAAAACTTTTGAGGCAAATCTGCGCGAACTGCTGCTCTCAGCCCCCGCAGGCATGAAGCCGACGCTGGCGGTCGATCCGGGCTTCCGCACCGGCTGCAAGGTGGCGGCACTCGACCAAACGGGCAAGTTTTTGGAATACCAGACGGTGTTTCCGCATCAGTCCAGCGCCCAGCGTCAGCAGGCCATCCAAGCCCTAAAGCGGCTGATTGCAGCGCATCAAGTTGAGCTGATTGCGATTGGCAACGGCACGGCCAGCCGCGAAACCGACGAGTTTGTGGCCGAGGCGCTCCAAACCCTGGAACGCAAGCCGATCAAAGTAATTGTGAGTGAAGCTGGAGCCTCGGTCTATTCGGCTAGCCCAGTAGCAATTGCCGAATTCCCCGATCAAGATGTGACGGTGCGGGGCGCGATCAGCATTGGCCGCAGGCTGCAAGATCCGCTGGCTGAGCTGGTGAAGATTGACCCTAAATCGATTGGCGTCGGGCAGTATCAGCATGATGTGGATCAAAAGCTGCTGAAGAAAAAGCTGGATGAAACAGTCGAAAGCTGCGTGAATTACGTGGGTGTAGATCTGAACACCGCTTCTAAGGAGCTACTCACCTCGGTTTCAGGGATTACCGCCGCAGTCGCCAACAACATCGTCGCCTACCGCAACCAAAACGGCGCGTTTCAAAGTCGGCGCGAGCTGTTAAAAGTGCCAAAGCTGGGAGCCAAAGCCTTTGAGCAGTCAGCAGGCTTTCTGCGGATTCGCGGCGGCAAAAACCCGCTCGACAATACGGCAGTGCATCCCGAAAGCTATGGCCTGGTGGAAGCGATCGCCCAAGACTTGGCGACGCCCTTAACTCAAATCACCCAGCTTTCCGAGCAATTGCGCCGCG
The DNA here is from genome assembly GCA_949127695.1 of Synechococcales cyanobacterium PMM_0073. Lineage (GTDB taxonomy): Bacteria > Cyanobacteriota > Cyanobacteriia > Elainellales > Elainellaceae > Elainella. Next base: position 13,171 of record CASBQH010000210.1, on the reverse strand, counting down.
TTGACCTGAAAAAATACGTCACCGAAACCGTCGGCGAACCCACCCTGCGCGATATTTTGGCCGAGCTAGAAAAGCCGGGACGCGACCCCCGCGCCGAATTTACCTACGCCACCTTCAAAGCCGGAATCACCGAAATCCGCGACCTGAAGCCGGGAATGCAGCTTGAAGGCGTTGTCACTAACGTGGCCAACTTCGGCGCATTCGTAGATATTGGTGTGCATCAAGATGGCTTGGTGCATGTCTCGCAGCTCGCCGACCGCTTCATCAGCGATCCAAAGCTGGTGGTCAAAGTTGGCCAAGTCGTGCAGGTGCGCGTGCTAGAAGTGAACGAAGCCCTGAAGCGGATCAGCCTCTCAATGCGGTCAGATGCAGCCGATCGAGGCGAGCCTTCCAGACCAGCAGCTCAAGCTAAACCCCAGACTAAGCCTCAAGCTAAACCCCAGGCTAAATCTGCTCGAGCCAAACCTGCCCAAGTAAAGCGCTCTGCCGAAAAACCTGCCGAAAAGCCCGCTGAGCAGCCCGCCAGCCTGAATGACCTGAAGGCGCGATTTGGCCGCAAGATTTAGCTTCTAGCCGATCTGCCCCGGTAGATTAGAGTACGCTAAATCATGTAAGCACTCGAACATGCCCTATGTCAGTCTCGCCGCCTCTGGTCAGCCCGCCCACCGCTGCTGGCGCAACCGTCGAAATCAGCAACCTGTCAAAGCAATACCAAGAAGGCGACCAGCTTCGCACCGTGCTTGATCAGGTCAATCTCACCTTCAATCCCGGCGAATTTATCGTGCTGCTGGGCAACAGCGGCAGCGGCAAAAGCACTCTGCTCAACCTGATCAGCGGCATCGACCAGCCCTCATCCGGCAGCATCCGGATCAACGGCCAGCCGATCACCGAGCTAGACGAGCGCTCCCGGACGCTGATTCGGCGCGACCAGATTGGCTTTGTCTTCCAGTTTTTTAATTTAATCCCAACGCTGACCGTGCTCGAAAACGTGACGCTGCCGCAAGAGCTAGCCGGAAAGTCGTTTCAGCAGGCACAGCAGTCGGCCATAGAGATCCTGCGTCAGGTCGAGCTAGCCGATCGTCAAGATACCTATCCCGACAAGCTCTCAGGCGGACAGCAGCAGCGCGTCGCCATTGCCCGCGCCTTAGCGCACAACCCCTCGCTGATTTTGGCCGACGAACCGACCGGCAACCTGGATGAAGAAACCGGCCAGCGGGTGCTAGAGCTACTGCTCAACCTGAGCCAGCAGTCAGGCCGTACCCTAATCATGGCCACCCACAACCCGAATATTGCCCAACAGGCCGACCGGGTGCTGCGGGTGCAGGAGGGGCATTTGCTCCCCGTCCAGTCACAGACTTGAGCCGTAGAGCGGGAATTGCTTAAACTGTTCGCAGGATAGTTGAACATGCATCACTGACCTGCTAAGTTAATCGAGGCATCGGACTTTTGTTAGCCTGGTTTGCGCCTGTTTAGCCTTGAGTCCAGCGCCGGTTGAGCCGCGAGCTGGTTCGGTTTCCGTCAGATCCAAATCTTTGCAGCCCCTATCCTATGAGAGTAGTAGCCCTTATTCCTGGTGGAATCGAGCAGCAGATTCTGTTCTTCCCCACGCTTGACGATCTGAAGCAAAACTATCCGAATGCCGAAATTGACGTGGTGGTTGAGCCGCGTTCCAAGGCCGCCTATCGCGTCTCGCGCTCGGTCAACGACGTACTCACCTTTGACTTTAAAGACCGCAACAGTCCGGCAGATTGGGCGAACCTGCTGGGCGTGCTGCGCGACCGTGACTACGAGGCCGTGATCTCAGCAGGCGGCACTGGAGCAGGATTTTTGCTCTGGCTGACGGGCATCCCCACCAGAGTTGGCTTTGGCAACGGCCTATTTTTCACCAATCCTATACCCAAAAAAGCTGAGCAATATGCGCCTCAGATCTACCACGATCTGCTGCAAGGCTTGGGGATCAGCACGCCCTGTCCCGATCTGGCGCTGCGAATTCCCAAATCAGACCAAGACTGGGCGCAGGCTGAACGGCAGCGGCTGGGGCTAAACGGCTATGTGCTGCTAGATGGCAACAGCGACTATCCGGTTGAGAGCTGGCAGAAAATCATTCAAGATTTGCAGCAAAAGCAGCCAGAGATTCCGGTTCTGTTCATTCAAAGCGATGAAAACCGCGAGTTTTTGGCAAGGCTGAGCCAGAGCTGTCCCGGCTTAAAGCTGAGCAACCCTAAAGATATTGGCAAACTGGCGGCGCTGATTGCCGGAGCCAATCTGCTGCTCTGCACCGAAGGCGCGCCCATGCATCTGGCCGTAGCGCTGGAGGTCTATACGCTGGTGCTGTTTGGCGCGAGCGACCCAGCCAAGCTGCTGCCCCAGCAGGACAAGTTTTTGGCAATTAAATCTTCTACCCACAAACTGGCTGAGATTGCGCCAGAGCAGGTGCTACAAAAGGTCTGGGGGGGCTAATGCGGGCTGTGCTGCTGCCAAAGCTAGATGCCAAAGATATCCGCGCCTGCATCATTCTGACGCTGTTTTTTGGGTTTTTGATCGGCCTCGTGGGCTTGGCTGCGGCCAATCGGCTGGCGCAGGCCAATCGGCTGAACGCGCTGCTGGAGAGCAAAGCCTGCCCAAAATGTGACCTTGACGGAGCGCGTTTGGTTAAAGCCAATCTTAAGCAGGCCAAGCTAGACGACACGACGCTGCGGGGCGCAAACCTGCGCGAGGCCAGCCTGCAAGACGCCAGCCTGCTGCGCGCCATCTTAAGCGAAGCCAACCTGACTCAGGCCAAGCTAGACGGTGCAAATCTGGATGGAGCGATTCTCAACCAGGTCAATTTAACCAAAGCAGAGCTAACCGAAACCGACTTTAGCGGCGCTTATCTGGGAGATGCGATTCTGCAAGATGCCAGCATGGTGGGGGCTGATTTGAGCGATGCCAATTTAACCCGCGCCAATCTGATTCGTGCCAACCTGCGCGATGCCAATTTGGGAGATGCGATTTTAACTCGCGCTGATCTACGCGATGCCGATCTGCGGCGGGCTTATTTGGGCGGCGCAGACTTAAACAACGCCATGCTCTCAGCCGCCAACCTCAATCGCGCCACGCTGGCCAAAGCCGATCTGAATCGGGCTGACTTAACCCAGGTTGATTTGCAAGATGCCAATTTGGGCGGAGCCGATCTGCGCGTGATCAACTTCACCGGAGCCAACCTCAGCCGCGCCTATATGGGAGAAGCCGATCTGCGTCAGAGCAACCTCGGCGGCGTCAACCTCAGCGCGGCGATTTTGGCCAAGGCTGACCTGAGCGGAACCAATTTGCGCGGAGCTAACCTGACGGGCGCGAATCTGCGGCGCGCTGATTTAACTGGCGCAGACTTAACTGGCGCTATCCTGACGGACAGCAAATTCTGCCGCACCAAAATGCCCGACGGCTCCACCAACAACCGCGACTGTAGCTAATTGCAACAGCTAATTGCAACAGCTAATTGCAGCAAAAAGCCAGGAGCCTTAGCCCCTGGTCTAGTTTTAGCTAAGTTTGAACCCTAGTAGGTCTCGACGTGCCAGCGTTCTTTGATTGAGCGCTGATAGTCTTTCCAGACGATGCCTTCGTTGGCAGCGGCGGCAGACATCGCTTCGTCAATGCCGTCTTCCATGCCGCGCAGACCGCAGATATAGGTGTGGGTTTTTTCGTCCTTCACCATATTCCACAGCTCTTCGGCATGTTCGGCAACGCGATGCTGAATATACATCCGGCCACCTTCAGCGTTTTGCTGTTCGCGGCTGATTGCATAGGTGAGGCGGAAGTTGTCAGGGTATTTCGCCTGCATCTCTTCCAACTCTTCTTTGTACAAGATGTTGGGCGTGGTGGGGATGCCGAAGATCAGCCAAGCAAAGCCCTTGAACCGATAGTCAGTGTTGATGGCTTGCTCGTTGTCCTTGAACATCCGCCAGAGATAGGCGCGGAATGGCGCGATCCCGGTGCCGGTGCCCATCATAATGATTTTGGCTTCAGGGTCTTCGGGCAGCAGCATCTCTTTGCCGACTGGGCCTGTGATCTTAACCGGAGCGCCCGGTTCCAGCTTGTTTAAGAAAGTGGAGCAGGTGCCGTAGACCGTTTCGCCAGACTCAGGATGCTTGTACTCTAGCTGACGCACGCAGAGCGAGACAGTTTTGCCGTCAACATGGTCGCCGTGGCGAGTCGAAGCAATTGAGTAGAGCCTGATTTTGTGTGGCTTGCCCTTGTCGTCTGTGCCGTCAGGGATGATCCCAATACTCTGGCCTTCCACGTAATGCAGATCGCCAGCGGACAGGTCAAACGTCAGGTGACGTACGGTGCCAATTCCACCTTCGGCGACTAGCTCCTCGTTCGAGAGGCAAGCGCCAACATAGGGATCTTTCGGGCGATAGATATTAACCGGAACATCGGGCTTGGCTGGCTTTTCTTTGGCTTGAGTCATAGGTTTGGTTGCTTCTGCTGACTGAACAGGTTGGGAGTCAGTGCTAGAGGAACCATGGCTGTTGCTGCTATTACTGTCAGAACTGCTGCCGGGGCTGCCGTCATACGGGCGAATACTGACAATTTTGCCGCCGAGGCGGGTAATTCGCTGCGTCTCCTGATTCATCCGCGAGTAAGGAACTGTGACGAACACAGAGCCACTCCGCCGAATCGGATAGCCGAATCTGTCAGTTTGCCCGTTCTGGCGTAAGCCTTCTACTTCATAGACAAAAAGGCGGCTACCATACGTGCTGGCAACACCACCTGCTGCGCTTGGATTGTACATTGCTAAATTGACTCTTCTCCTAACCCATGAGCAACGCTGACGCGCCACTCGTTTTGTAATAGCGTAGCATTGCCAAAGTTTTCCTCAAACACATAGGTCAGAACTACGGTCAATCTGCGGATGGGCAAATTTTCTGCAACTCTAACCCCACACCTTGACCCACCATACTCAGGACTTTAACGCCAAGACTGTTAAAACCAAGCCATTTTTAGATTCTTTTCAGAGTTCAGCCAGAGTTCAGCCAGAGTTCAGGCGGGGATCAGCTGAGATTTTAGCAAACTCACTTGAACGCATCTTGAACAAGGGGATCGGGTTTTGGTAAGATTCATGAAACGGATAGTATTAAATACCTAATCCAGATCCCAACTGGGTGCTGGTTCAGCCTCCAGTTTGTATATCAGTTAAGACCAGTTAAGACCAGTTAAGACCAGTTAAGACGCAGTTGTTTTAGATCACAAAGGAATCCTATGACCAGTAAGCCAGACCGCGTGGTTTTAATTGGCGTTGCCGGAGACTCCGGATGCGGCAAATCCACTTTCCTTCGTCGCTTGATTGACCTGTTTGGCGAAGAGATGATGACGGTGATTTGCCTAGATGACTACCACAGTCTGGATCGCAAGCAGCGCAAGGTAGAAGGCGTCACGGCGCTCAACCCCAAAGCCAACAACTTTGACCTGATGTATGAGCAGATCAACGCGCTCAAGCACGGTCAGGAAATTATGAAGCCGATCTACAACCACGAGACCGGTCTGCTCGACCCGCCAGAGCGGATTCTGCCGACGCCGATTGTGGTAATTGAAGGGCTGCACCCAATGCACGACGAGCGGGTGCGGGCGCTGCTCGACTTCAGCGTTTACCTCGATATTGACGATGAGGTGAAAATTGCCTGGAAGATTCAGCGCGACATGGCAGAGCGCGGCCATACCTACGAAGACGTGCTGGCGCAGATCAACTCGCGTCGCCCTGACTTCAACGCCTTTATCGATCCGCAGAAGCAACATGCTGACGCCGTGATCCAGGTGCTGCCCACCAATCTCATCCCCAACGACACCGAGCGCAAGGTGCTGCGGGTGCGGATGGTGCAAAAAGACGACGTGGAGGGCTACGAGCCAGTTTATCTATTCGACGAAGGCTCCACGATTAACTGGACGCCCTGCGGACGCAAGCTCACCTGCTCCTATCCCGGCATTCGCATGTTCTACGGTCCTGATGCCTACTATGGCAACAGCGTTTCGATCCTGGAAGTAGACGGCCAGTTTGACAAGCTCGAAGAGCTGATCTACATCGAAAGCCACCTCAGCAACACCTCGACCAAGTTCTATGGCGAAATGACCGAGCTATTGCTGCACCACAAGGAATATCCCGGCTCCAGCAACGGCACGGGACTGTTTCAGGTGCTGGTCGGCCTAAAGATTCGGGCGGTCTATGAGCGGCTGGTCGGCGGCGAGGCTAAGCTGGCGGCTAAGGCCGTTAGCAACTAGCTGTATTCCGTAGCTTACAGTCAGTCAAATGCTGATCTAAATCAACTGGGGCGTGTCATAGCGCCCCTTTTTGATGAATACTTTTGGACAAAAACATGTCTGACCCAATATCCAATCCAACGCCGCTCGCAGCCAGCCTCTGGCAAACGCATCAGGATCTAGCTTTGGCCTGTCTAGAGCATCCGTTTGTGCAGGGAATTGGCAATGGCAGCTTGCCCAAAGCCCAGTTTGCCTACTATGTCGGGCAGGATGCTTTTTTCTTAGAAGCCTTTGCGCGTGCCTACAGCATTGCTGCGGCCAAAGTAGCAGACTGGCAGGGCTTTAATACCTTTCACCAACTAGCAGGCGGCGTCCTGCAAGAGCTAACGCTGCACCAGAGCTATGCCGCCGAATGGCATGTAGATCTAGATCGCGTCGAGCCGGGAGCCGCCACCCGTCGCTACACCGACTTTTTGTTAGCAACTGCCTGGAGTCAGGAAGTCGGGATTACGGCGGTGGCGATGCTGCCCTGTATGCGGCTCTATGCGTTTTTGGGGCAGGAACTCGCCAAACCTGAGATTCCAGATCATTCCTACAGCGACTGGATTCGTACCTATAGCAGTCCGCAGTTTGAGCCATTGGCCGAGCAGCTGGCCGATCTGGCGCAGCGCTATGCCAGCCCGTCGCCGCTGGTGCAGTCTACCTATCGCTATGCCATGCAGTGCGAGCTAGATTTTTTTGAGGCAGCATGGCAGATTGCGCCCTGAGCCAACTCACACAGAAGACGGGGATCAGCTGGGAACAGAGCCTGCCTGCGGAGGGAAGCCAGGTTACGCCTCCAGATAGGCGATGTGACCTGAGCAGCCTGATAGATTAGAAACATAGCAAAGCGCACTGGGAAGGATGTTATACCGCTGTGATCCCTTGCTGTGTCTCGAAGGAGAGCGATGTCAGAGATGCAGACAGTGCGAAGCTGAACGGCTTAGAGAGCGGATTTGATGGGATTGATCACTCATTTGCCGTTTGCTAACCGACTACGAACCTAGATGGCTGTGGAGTTTTTATCGCGTCCTCCACTTTATTACAACCAACGGGAGGCGAAACCCTCCATCAGAGCGGCCAGAGGTTGTGGACATCTGCGGATCATGTGCGAATCAGGCACTTTTATATCTTGTCCCGATAATTTTCATGACCAAGAGGGGATCTGATTTCAGGTCGCCTCTTTTTCTATGGCTACTTGTTTTTTGCAGGATAGGCACTATAGACTAAAGCCTGAATATCTGTTCAGATCAAAACATAGCAGCAGATATGCCCTTACAGGAGATTCCTATGCCGATTAAAGCCTATGCAGCCGACGCTCCGGGCGCAGCGTTGAAGCCATTTGAATATGAGCCGGGGGCGCTGAAGCGCGAAGAAGTGGAGATTCAGGTCGAATATTGTGGCCTGTGCCACAGCGACTTAAGTATGCTGAATAACGACTGGGGCATTACCGAATATCCGTTTGTGCCGGGGCATGAGGTCGTGGGTACGATTGCCGCAGTGGGCGAGGGCGTCACAACGCTCGAAGTTGGTCAGCGGGTCGGACTGGGCTGGTTTTCTGACTCCTGTATGCATTGCACGGCCTGCATGTCGGGTGATCATAACCTTTGTCCCACCGCTGAGCAAACGATTGTCGGGCGCTACGGTGGCTTTGCCGATCGGGTGCGGGCGCATCAAGAATGGGTGACGCCGCTGCCAGCCGACATGAATGCCGAAACTGCTGGCCCGCTATTTTGCGGCGGCATTACGGTGTTTAACCCGATTGTCCAATTTGACATTCGCCCCACGGATCATGTGGGAGTGATTGGCATTGGTGGATTGGGGCATATGGCGCTGCGGTTTTTGAAAGCTTGGGGCTGCGATGTCACGGCTTTCTCTAGCACAGCCGACAAGGAAGCTGAGGCTAAAGAGCTGGGCGCAAATCATTTCGTCAATTCTCGTGATCCAGAGTCAGTCAAAAAAATTGAAGGGACGCTCGATCTAATTCTCTCGACGGTGAATGCCGATCTGGACTGGGCGACCTATATGGCCGCACTCAAGCCCAAAGGCAGGCTGCATTTTGTTGGCGTTGTGCCCAATCCACTGTCGCTGCCGGTGTTTCCCATGATCTTGGGACAAAAATCAGTGTCGGGCAGTCCGCTGGGCAGTCCGGCAACCGTCAGCAAAATGCTGGAATTCTCGGCAAGGCACGGCATTGAGCCTGTGACTGAGTTTTTTGACTTTGATCAAGTGAACGAGGCGCTGGAAAGGCTGCACAGCGGTAAAGCCCGCTACCGGATTGTGTTAAAGCATTAGATTTACCATTGGATTTATCATTGGATTTATCATTGGGAGGTTGCGTCCTTCGCCAATTGCAGGCTAAAAATCCCTGTAGAATCAAGTTGAATAGCGACCTCCCTTTAAACTATGCCTGAATCTAATAATTCCGATAAAGAAAGGCTTCTACACCCGCGCAGTAAATACCGGGGCGATTTCACGCCTGAAAACCTAGTATTTAACGCCAATCTGCAAGAGTTTTCGCAGCGGATTGAATATATTTGCGCCCTAGAAACAGGCGGCAAAATTAGCCCAGAGGCGGCCTATCAGGAAATTAAAAAGCTGTATAAGCAGCTGAAGCAGAGCAAGCGCGAGCTGGGCATTAGCGATCCGCCGCCAGAACCTCAAGCTTAGCTCAGCACCACAAACTGCTCTGGATCAAGCGATAGCAAAATCTCTTCAGCCTCGACCTGGATAATCCAGCGGCGGCTGGTTCCGCCATCGCTTAATTGTTCTTGGCTTATCACTATGCCAGCTTTCCTAGCCACATAGTCCGGTTCTAAAATTCTGACTCTTGCACCCACTTGAATCCTGGCCGTCAACTCAACTCCCGGAACTTAAAATCGCTCCATAACCTGCTCTTAATCTGGAGTCATCATACCGTCCAGAGTAGCCGGATGCGTGATTTCGGCTAAGTTCATTGAAAAATAGGCATTGCTTAGATCGCAAAAATCTGCCCGCATCGCTACAGGCAGATTCAGAAAAGTTTTCAGATTTGACTCATCACCTACGAGCATGGAGGGACTCGAACCCCCGACCCTCAGAACCGGAATCTGATGCTCTATCCACTGAGCTACATGCCCTCAGCAGCTGTTTCAAAGGCTAGTAGCGCTCTAAACAAACTGTGGCACTGTCAGTATAGCGGCAATCTACCCTAGCTGCCTAGGCATCGCCGAATCGAGCGCTGCTCAAGCTTCAAAGCGCCATTCGGTTGTGCCAATCTTAATCTGCGCGCCAGCTTCTAGCGGTACAGGTTGCTGTGGCAATAACCGCTGACCGTTGAGCAAAGTGCCGTTGGAACTCCCCAGATCGGTCAGCTGATAGCCATCTTCAACGCGCTCAATTTGAGCATGGTGGCGCGAGCAGAGATCATCTGCCAAAATCAGCGTATTCTGCGGTTCGCGGCCAATTGTAAAGCGATCCACCGCAATGTTCACCAGCTCACCCGACTGCTGATTCACCAAATAGACCGTGAGTAAATCAGGTTGCTCTGCCATAGTAGTAGGCGGCAGCGGCTGGCGGGCGGCTTGCGGCTGGGCAGCTGGCTGAGTAGCTGGCTGGGCAAATGGATTCAAGTGAACCGTGCGTTCGGCGCTGGCAATTTCGGCTTGGCGCTTGGCCTCATGATCCGCCTCTTGCTTAGCCGTCAAGCCTTCTAGCTGGCGGATCACGCCGGGACGCTTGGGGAAGCTAATGTCGCTCACCCGCACGTCATCTAGATTGAAGCCCAGCGTATAAAAGCTATCGAGATGGCTGAGCAAATAGTCGCGGATCTGGACTCGTCCCGTTTGGTTGAGCTGATCAAGCTGCATGAGATTAACCACCACCGCCAGATTATCTTTGATGGCGCTAACCAGCGCAGCCACCGGGTCAGAGAGTTCTAGCGCCACCCGCTTCGGGTCAATCACCTGATACATGACGCTGAGCGAAATATTCACCAAATACTGATCCCGCGAGACAAAATCACCTTCTGAAATTACCTCCAGGTTGCGGATTTTGCCATCGACTAAAACAATCTGGCAATGCTCCAGATAGGGCAGCGCAAAGCTGAAGTGCCGTCCCGGTTCGAGCTTGCGGATCAGCTGCCCGTTTTTGACCAGCAGGCCAATATAGCCCGCATCAATAAAATTCATGCTGAGGCCAGCCCAGCGCTCAGGGGTGACAGTTTGAGTCAGAGGAACGCGGTCAGTCATGCCAAATCTGTGAAAGCTGGAAGGGCGTTGTTCTATTTTAGAGCCTAGTATAATCCTCAGCTCTGGCTATACGAGAGCGAATCAGCCTCTCGGCAGCGTAAACCAAAATGTTGTCCCGGCTCCAGGCTGGCTTTTAACGCCAATTTCGCCGCCATGCGCCTGCACAATCTGCTGGCAGAGATAAAGCCCTAGCCCTAGCCCCAGCGACTTGGGTCTGGTGCTGCCCCGGAAGTAGGGGTCAAACAGGCGGTTACACTGGTCAGGCTCAATGCCTGTGCCGTCGTCTATCACCTGGCAGTAAAGCCAGTCAGATTGATGCTGCTCCTGATGCGCCGCTAGCGTCACGGTTAAGCCCGCCGGATTATGCTTTAGAGCATTGGCCAGCAGGTTTTGATAAACCCGCCCCAGCTGGAGTGGATCAACCTGGGCTTGCAGCTTTGGGTCGATTAAGTTCACCAAATTTGTCTGCGCTTTCTCCATCATCGGCTGCAAATCAGCCACCGCCCGCTCACTCAGGCGACGTAGCGAGACAGACTGCGGGTGCAGCGAGATCCCCCAGATTTCGCCTGCATGGGTGTCAATTAGCGAGTTAATCAGCTCCAGCTGATGTTTGCTGCTCTCCTGCATTCGTTCCAGCACCGGGCGCGACAGCGTAATTTCGTCACCCGTCTGGCCGCTGAGGTTGTTCAGCACCATCGACATACCCAAGACCGGATTTCGCAGGTCATGCGAGACGGCATGTAGAAATAAATTCAGCTGGCGGCGCAGCTCGGTTTCCAGCGTTTCTAGCTGCTCGTTTTTCTGCTCCAGCCCATGCGAATATTCTTGCAGCTGGAGCTGTGACTGGCGCAACTCCTCGCGCATATGGTTAAAGGCATTCACCAGCAGCCCCAGCTCACCGGAGCGCTGAATTGTCACCGGGCGATCCCAGTCGCCCTGCGCCATTGCGTCAGCCGCTCGCCCCAGCTGTACCAGGGGACGAGTCAGCCAGCGCCCCGCCACCACGCCTGAGCCAATTGCCCCCAGCACGCCCAGCAGGCAAAGCAGCGTTGTAACCTGCGTATTCTCCCGAATCTGGCTCATAAAATCATCCGCAGGCACGGCAATTACTACCAGCCAGTCTAGACCGGGATGCCGCTGAGGCCGAAATGACTCGACCCGCACAAACTGCCGATGCCCGTTGGAAGCTGGAAAGTCTAGCTGCCGGAGCTGCTGCTGCTGGCCGTAGCCAATCTGGTCAAAGCTGCCAAATTTCTGGCGCAGATATCTGGCTGTCTCGCGGGTGATCAGGTCACTGCTCTCCAGCGCTCTGCGGCTCTCAATCGTTTCGCCTGTGACAACAAACGGCTGCTCCTGGGTTGAAGTGGCCAACAGCTTGCCATCTAGCTCCATCACAAACACTTGCCCTGACTGTCCCACCCGCAGGCTGGCCAAAAACTTGCTGATATCGCGTAGGCTCAGCGTCGCGTCAGCCACGCCCACCAGATTGCCCTGCCGATCAAACAGCGGCTGATCTGCCGAGATCACCAGATCATTAATGGGGCTAACCGTGCTGTAGGGGCCAACCCAGACCAAGCGCCCAGCCTGGACGGCTCGCTTGTACCAATCGCGGCTTCTAGGATCGTAGGGCGTAATTTCGTCTTCTAGGGCTTTGGGGTTGCCCCACTGGTCTACCTGCCAGATCCGCAGCGTTTCGTCTTGGCTGCGATCTAGTCGTCCACGGGTCAGCTTGCCGTTAGTGGGGTAATAGCCCACGTCGGCATAGCTGCCTTGCTCAGTGCCAATCGCCAAGACCGAAATATCGTCAGGCTGCTGACTCAGCGCAGTTTCAGAGCTGGCCGGAGATTGAGCAGGCTGAAACTGGTCGCTAAACTGGTGAAACTGTTTCCAGAGCTGGGTTTGCACTGCTTCTAGGTCATTTAGCTCGATCAGCCCTTGTCGCACCGCGTCAGCATTCGCCTGATTGGCCAACTGCGGCATTTTCAAATAGGTTTCTAAGGTCTGCACCACCCGCGCCCCGATCTCGCCTTCTAGCTGCATGGCCAGCGACTTGACTGCCCGTTCGCCATTCCAAAACGACAGCAGCCCAATTAGCCCTGCCACCAGCAAAATTTGCAGCACAAACGGCAGAATTAGCACCGCCTGGAGCGGCAGCTTGGAGACGAACTGGGGCAATCGGCGCGGCGGGGGCATGGGGGGAACGCCTCGGCTTCAAATTCCATCAGACTCAGCGGTCGTTAGCAGCCATAGATGTTGGGAACAGCCATAGATGTCGGGAACAGCCATAACTCAGAATAGCGCTTCAGATCTGTCCTGAATGGCTTTTAAGTGCCAGTTAGTCCGGCATCGCGTTGCCCGTGGTCGGGTCGCTAATAAATAGCCCCAGAGTCAGCGAACGCAGCGCCTCATCCCAAACTGGCGTCAGGCGTTCGGCATCATCCACCCAATAGTCAAGCGTAATCAGGCACTGCACGTTTGAGCCGAGGCCAATGCAGATGCGGGAATAGGCAGGGCGATCTTCCTGGGTGTCAATGAACTTGATCTGCGTCCAGACAATCCGGGCAGTCTGGCGCTGCACGGTGATAATTTCGCCAGTTTCAATCACGTTGCGCGACTCTTTCTTGACGATTTTTTTGAGGGCGTTGGCCAGCGGAAAACCGCTCCAGTCG